>NZ_JBUDSW010000088.1:0-12977 GCF_054921475.1 Desulfobaculum sp.
TCCAGAAAATCCTAAGGATTGTTAAGGAAATTATTTCCTTAACCCGCCGGAGGCAAAAAAAGTGGCGCCCTCCAATAAAAAACCTCCGCACAAGCGAAGGTTGGGGGGGTGTCCGCCCCGTCCGGCGCGGGGTGGCGTGTGCGGTCGCGGAAGATGCCGGACGGGGGGACAGGGGAACAGGTACTCCTTCCCCTATACACAAAAGGCAGTAGAACGCAATCAGCTTTTTAATTCAGAGTGTTGGGGGAGAGATCGTGTCCGGGGCTACTCCCAGAAGCGCAGGACGTCTTCGGGCGTCTCGCGTTTTTTGAGTGTGCTGAAGGCGTGGTCTGCGTTGTAGCCCAGCACTTTGGGCACGGCGCGGGAGTTGTAGCGCGACCACATGGACAGGGTATAGGCGCCTGTATCGTGGATAAGCAGCCAGTCGCCCGGTTCGATGTGCGGGAGCAGAATATCGCGTCCGGGCAGGTCTCCGGCGAAGCAGAGGGGGCCGGCGATGCGGTATTCGCGCTCTGGTGTGGTCTTGAGGGTGCCGTCGGGCGCGCAGACGCTGAATTCGTGGTGCCAGTCGCCGGGGTTGTAGCACTTGCGCAGGAACATATCGGCGCCGAGGTGGATGACGGCGGTGCGGATATCGCCCTGCGGCTTGACGTATTCCACGCGGCTGGCGGCGAAGCCTGCGTTGGCGTGCACGGCGCGGCCAAATTCGGTCATGAGGCGGTAGCGCCCGGAGAACAGGCGGGGGCAGGCCTCGCGCAGGGCGGCGGCGTACTGGTGAAAGTCTGTGGCGACGAAGCCGTCTTCGCCGTAGTCGGCGGGCAGTCCGCCGCCGAGGTCGAAGGTATTGATGCGGCCGCCTGTGGCGGCGTTGACCTCTTCGACAAAGTCGAGAACGGCGCGCACGCCAAGGACGAGCTGATCAAGGGGGCAGCCTTGGGAACCGACATGAACGTGCACGCCGGTGAGCCATGGGTTGGCGATATAGGCGTCCATGAGCTCCTTGCGGAAGACTTTGAGCGGCACGCCGAACTTGGAGTATTCGGCGGCGACGGATGTTGCGCCGATGGTCCCTTGTCCGACCTGCGGATTGATGCGGATGCCGATGCCGCCGTGGGGTGTGCCTGATGTGATGGCGCTTCCGACGCGGGAGAGCTCCTGCAAGTTGTCCATGTTGAGGTGGATGCCTGCGGTGAGGGCGCGCTGGATTTCGGCTTCGGTCTTGGCGGGGGAGTCGAAGACGATGTGCTGCGGGGGAAAGCCCGCGGCGAGGGCGAGGGTCATTTCGGGCAGGGAGGCGGACTCCAGCCCAAGGAGGGGATATCCTTCGGTCCCGGACAGCGCGCAGAGGTGCTCCAGCACCTTGCGCAGGGGATTGGCCTTGACAGCTATGGCGTGCAGGGTGTCGGACGGGAATGTATCGGCAAGCTGGCGGACCTTCTCTTCGATGAGTGACATATCGTAGAACAGGGCGCTGGCGTCTGCCGCGTCCACAGCGCCGCCGGCGAGGGCAGCGCGCAGTGCGTCGGACATGGCCTGTGGTGTGAGTCTGTTTCGCATGCGGCCCGTATACACCCGCCTGTGCGGTATGTGAACCACAAGAACACTGGACCCGATGTGCGAGAGAAGGTACAGGACCGTGTCCGGCAGAGTCCGGTTTTGCATGACGACAGCACAGAAAAAACGGAACGCACATGGCACATAAAGGAAGCAGTCTTTACGCCCGGGGTGGCGATTGCATCACCCTCATAGGCATGGCTGGAGCAGGCAAGACGACCATTGGCCGCGCTGTGGCCGAGCGCCTTGGCTGGCCCCAGCTGGATACGGACCACGTGATTGAGGCGCACTATGGCCGCCCGCTTCAGGACATCGCGGACGCCTTTGGGCGCGACAGATTCGTGGAGGCGGAGGACGACATTGTGTCCGCTTTGGCCGTGGTCCGCACGGTGATCTCCACGGGCGGCAGTGTGGTGTACGGCCAGCGCTGTATGCAGCGCCTGAAGGAGCTTGGCCCGGTCATTTACCTTGCCGCGTCGCAGGAGGTCATCCTTGAGCGCGTGGCCATGAATCCGGACCGCGGGCTGGCCATTGCCCCCGGCCAAACCGTGACGGACCTGTTCAACGAGCGCATGCCGCTGTACGAGGCCGCCGCCGACTTTGTGGTGGACTCCGGCGAGATGAATCCGGACGAGTGCGCAACCGCCATTTGCGAGTGGCTTAAGCAAAGGGAAGAGAAGAGTGAAGCGTAACAGAGTAGGGGTGTTTCGCCGTCTGGCCGCACTCTATGACCGTATGCAGAAGGAATATGACGCCACCGTGGCGGACACCGGCTTTACGTGCATGGACTGTCCGCAAAACTGCTGTACGAGCTATTTCCAGCACCACACATATGTGGAGTGGGCCTACCTGTGGAAGGGCATGGAGGCCCTGCCCGAGGACAAGCGCGCCCTGTACCTGTCCCGCGCGCAGGACTACGTGACGCATATGCAGGAGAAGCTGGCCGCCGGTGAGCGCCCGGACGCCATGTGCCCGCTCAACGACGACGGCCTGTGTGGGCTGTATACGCACCGCCTGATGATTTGCCGTTTGCACGGCGTGGTGCATACGCTGGCCACCAAAGGCCGCTTTGACCGCATCGAGCAGAAGGAATATCCCGGATGTTGGCGGTTCAAGGAGGTTACGGACGGCCGCGACGATTTGCGCCCGCTGGACCGCACGCCTTTGTACCGCGATCTTGCCAAGCTGGAGATGGATTTTCTGGGATCCCGGATGGCTGCAATGCCCAAAGTGAACTTGACTCTTGCAGAGATGCTGGTGCAAGGTCCTCCTAAGTTGCAGTCTTAAGTGTCCGGAGGCATATGATGAAACGATTCGCAGTCCTGCTGTGCGGCGTAGTGTGCGCCGCTGTGTTGCTTGCGGGGTGCTCGCACATGAGCGTGAAGCACCTGAACCGCCAGCACTGGACGCTGGAGTCCGGGCAGAGCCTGCCCATGAAGTTTTGGCGCTTCGACTATGCCGTTGTGCCCCTTGAGAACCGCTTTGCCGTCCGCGGCACGGCCTTTCCTGTACAGGACGCCATCCCGCGCTGGGCCGAATATATCGGCGACCTGTGGTTCTCCGCCTATCTCTCGGACAAGGAAGGCCACGTTGTGGCCTCGGACCTGCGGGTGTTTCAGCCCAGCAAGCTGGACCGGGCGCAGGGCGTTGACTTTGAGTTCGTCCTCAAGCCCGATACGCTGGAGACGGACGACGAACTGTACATCACCTTCGGCTACCGCATGAAGCTCACCGCCAATCGCTTTGACGATGTGACCAAAAGCCCGGGCGACCCCACGGGCGGCGAGGTTTTCTTTGCCAGCGAAGGCGCGTTGACGCGTTACTAGCCGTCATCTTTCCGATTGTACTAGGGCCCCCGGCTTTGGCTGGGGGCCTTTTTTCGTGCGCAGTTTTGGGGACTGTTGGTATGCTGGCAATTGCGGCTGCAAATCCTTGCATGGCGCGTGTGATGGGGTAGAGTGGGGAGTGGGAGTAGAGCCATGACACAATTCGATACAACAAACGATATGTTTCCGGTGCAGGTTCGCTTTGTGGACTTGGTGGGCGGGGTCTCTGCCGTTTTGGACCTCATCAGCCCTGTGGTGGTGGGCCACCATCAGCGCACGGCATACATTGCGCTGCACATTGCCAGAACGGCAGGCGCGACCATGGAGGAGCAAGCGGACATTGCCCTTGCCGCGCTGCTGCATGACGTTGGGGCCTTTACCATGCGCACGCGTCTGGACACCCTGTGCTTTGATACCGACGACGTGAAGCACATGGAAACGGGCTACCGCCTGCTGTGCCACGCGCCGGGCTTTGAGCGGCTGGCCCGGCTCATCCGGCGGCACCACGTGCCCGCCGCGCGCTTTGGTGGATTGACCGAGGATGACGGGCGCGAGCTGTGGATGAGCAACATTATCCAAATGGCCGACCGCATCGACGTGCTGGCCCCGCGCAAAACGCATGTGGCACCGGATGTGGCGCTGGTGCGTAAGCGACTGAACGCCGGGCGCGGGCGCATGTTTCTTGAGGATATCCACGACAGCTTTTCCCACCACCTTGAGGCGCGCGAGTTTTGGACCGGCCTTGAAAGCTGTGCGCGGTTCGAGTCCATCCGCGAGGCGTGCACCGTGCGCTCGCAGCTGCTGCCGCTCAATGAACTGGTGAACGTGTCGCGGGTTATTGCCCAGCTTGTGGACTTCCGCAGCCGCTTTACGGCCACGCATTCGCAGGGCGTTGCCGCCGTGGCCATGGAGCTTGGCCGCATGGCGGGGCTGGACGAGACCGAAGCCACGCTTTTGCAGGTGGCTGGCGGCCTGCACGACGTCGGCAAGCTGGCCATCCCCTCGGAACTGCTGGAAAAGCCCGGTCCGCTGGATGATGAAGAATACGGCGTCATGAAGGGGCACGCGTATTACAGCAACACGGTGCTGTCCTCCATCCCCGGCCTGAAGGACGTGGGCGCGTGGGGCGCGCGGCACCATGAGCGCTTGGATGGCACGGGTTATCCCTTCCAATTGGGCGCGGGCAAGTTGGACCTTGGCGCGCGTATTATGGGCGTGGCGGACGTGTTCACGGCTTTGACGGAGGACCGCCCCTACCGCCACGGCATGCACCGGCGCGAGGTAGAGGGCGTGCTGTATGACATGGGCTTATCCGGCGCGCTGGACAAGGAGGTTGTCCGCCTTGCTCTGGACGATTACCAGCATTTGGACACCACACGCCTTGAGGCGCAGGCCTCGGCGCGGCAGTCCTTTGAGGCGTTTGCCATGGGGTGCGACGCATAGGCGGCGCACCCCCGCCGCACTCGGGGCTTGAAGAGCGCGGCAATGGGTTCTATAGTTCCGGCGTCCCAGTCACTTTAGCCATACTGCGACGGAACTCATGGAACTCTTTCGGGCCGACTTGCATATCCACTCCCGCTTTTCGCGGGCGACGAGCAAAAAGCTGAATCTTCGCCTGCTGGCGGCATGGGCGCGGGTGAAAGGGCTTGATGTCCTTGCCACCGGCGACTTTACGCATCCGGGATGGATGGCGGAGATTGAAGACATGCTGGAGCCGGACGGCTCCGGCCTGTTCACCCTCAAGGACGACAAACGCCTTGAGCGCGAATTGCCGTTTTTGGATGGCTACCCCCTCTCCGGGCGCACGCGGTTCATGCTGTGCACGGAAATCAGCAGCATCTACAAGCGCGGCGGCGCGGTTCGCAAGAACCACAACCTCGTCTTCATGCCCAATCTGGACATGGCGAAGTCCTTTACCGAGCGCTTAGCGCAGGTGGGCAATCTGGAGTCCGACGGCCGCCCCATCCTTGGCCTTGATGCCCGCGACCTGTTGGAAATGGTCCTTGAGACCGGCCCCAACGCCTTCCTTGTTCCCGCGCATATCTGGACGCCGTGGTTCTCGCTGTTTGGCTCCAAGTCGGGCTTTAACAGCGTGGAGGACTGCTTTGGCGACCTCTCCAGCGAAATTTTTGCCATGGAGACGGGCCTGTCCTCGGACCCGGAGATGAACTGGATGTGGTCCGCGCTGGACCGCTTCCGCATGATTTCCAACTCCGACGCGCACTCCGGCGAAAAGCTGGGGCGCGAGGCCAATATCTTCAGTGGCGAAATGTCCTATGAGGGCATCTACCGCGCCCTGCGCGGCGAGGCGCTGGGGCACAAATTCCTCGGCACCGTGGAGTTCTTCCCGGAGGAAGGCAAGTACCATCTGGACGGCCACCGCAACTGCGGCGTGGTTCTGGACCCGCAGGAGACCCAGGCGCGAGGCGGGCTGTGCCCTGTGTGCGGCAAGCCGCTGACCGTTGGCGTGCTGAACCGCGTCATGGAATTGGCGGACCGCGAGACCCCGCAGCAGCCTGCCGGGCAGCCGGGATTCGTCTCCCTCATTCCCCTGCCGGAAGTGGTGTCCGAGGTGCTGGGCGTTGGCCCCGGCAGTAAAAAGGTGAAGAATTTCTATGGCCGCCTCATTGCGCGCTTTGGCTCGGAGATGGCCGTCCTGCAGGACGTGCCCCTTGAGGACATCGCCAAGGTGTCCACGCCGCTGGCCGAGGGCATCTCGCGCATGCGCAAGGGCCGCGTGGTGCGCCAGTCCGGCTTTGATGGGCAGTACGGCGTCATCACCGTCTTTACGCCCACGGAGCGCGAGGAAATCCAGCGCGGCGGCTCCCTTATCGCCATGCCGAAGGCCGCGCCAAAGCGTGTGGATATGGGCGCGGCAACGCCTGCGCCCCGCGCGGCGGAGCCCAGCGCGCCTTCCGCTCCGGGCGCCGTGCAGTACAACGAGGCCCAGCAGCGCGCCATTGATGCCGGTCCCGGACCGGTGCTGGTGCTGGCCGGGCCGGGCACGGGCAAAACGCAGACCCTGATGGGGCGCATCAACGCCCTGCTGGAAGGCGGCGAGAACCCCCGCCATATCCTGACGCTGACCTTTACCCGGCGCGCCGCCGGCGAGCTTGGCCGCCGCCTAGTGGTGATGCGCGGTGAGCAGGAGGCCCTGCCGCGTGCGGATACCCTGCATGCGCTGGCCTTTGAGTGCTGGACCGCCATCCACGGCGAAGCCCCGGTCATCCTCTCCGAGGAGGGGGCGCAGCGCGTGTTTGCCGAGGCGACGCCGGACCTGACCGCCAACGACCGCAAAGCCGCGTGGACGCGCCTTGGGCTGGCGCGGGAGCGGCTGGTGGAGCTGGACTCACTGGCTGAGATTGCGGCGGCCTACACATCCGTCAAGCAGTCGTGGAATCTTGTGGACTATACGGACCTGCTGGTCTTTTGGCTGGAGCAGGTAGAGGGCGGCACGTGGCCCAATCCGTACATCCATGTGCTTGTGGACGAGGTGCAGGACCTGTCCGCGCTGCAGCTGCGGCTGGTCAAGGCCTTGGCCGTGCACGGCGGGCGCGGCTTCTTTGCCATTGGCGACCCGGACCAGTCCATCTATTCCTTCCGCGGTGCGCGCGGCGACGTGCTGGACGACCTGCGGCAAACGTGGCCCGAGTTGGACATCATCACCCTGACGGACAACTACCGCTCGTCCCAGCAGGTGCTGGACCTGTCGCGTCCGGTTATTCCGGATGGTCCGGTCCTGCACGCCCACCGCGACATCACCGCCGACCTGCGCCTGTTCTCCGCGCCGAATGCGGCGCGCGAAGCGTCGTGGATGGGCGAGCGCATCCGCGAATTGGTGGGCAGCACCAGCCATTCCCTTGCCGACGCCGCGCCCTCGGCGTGCCTGTCCCCCGGCGATATTGCCATCCTTGTGCGGTTCAAGGCGCTCATCCCCGGCATCCGCGCCACGCTCGACCGGCTGGGCCTGCCCTGCGCCGTGCCCGAGGTGGACGCGTTTTGGAAGGAGCCGCGCGTGGCCGCCATTTTGGCCGCTGCGGGCCGCACCCTCGGCATTGCCCCGGCGGTGGACGTGCAGGCCGAGGAGGCCGTCGATGTGCCGGAGCAGGTGCTCTCTCGCGGGCCTCTTGGGCTTGAGGCCTACTTGCAGGATGCCCGTCCCTTTGACAGGCTGTTCTGGGAAAGCCGAGAATATAAAAAGCTCAAGAGGGCATTCGAAGAGCACGGCGGCTGGCATGGCCTCATCAACTGGGTGAACCTGCGCACGGATCTTGATCAGGTCCGGGCCAAGGCCGAAAAAATCCAGATCATGACCATGCACGCGGCCAAGGGGCTGGAGTTTGAAGCCGTGTTCCTGCCCGCGTTGGAGGACGGCATTGTGCCTTTTGCCGGGAGCGGAGTCTTGACGGGGACGCAGCCCGGCGCGCACACTGCGGCGGATGAGGCCGAAGAGCGGCGCCTGTTCTACGTTGGGCTGACGCGGGCCAAGAGCAAACTGTATTTGAGCTATGCGGCGCAGCGCATGCTGTACGGCAAGGAACTGCGGCTTCCGCCCTCGCGCCTTTTGGACGCGCTGCCGGATGGAATGCTGAAAAAAACGCGGGTTGTGGGGAAGACGGTTCGCCAGACCAAGCAACTCGGCCTTCTGGGAGGAGGCGAGTAGCCGGGCCTGTCTGCCGCGCCGGATGGCGGCGCTGTGGGTGGGCTTAGGGTGAAAAGATTCTGTACACGTACCGCTCGTAGGCGGCGCAGACATGGCGCGTCAGCGCGGTGCTGACGCCGATGTCCCGCAGTCTGCAGTATACGTGCAGGGGGTTCAGGTAGTGTTGCAGAAGACTTTTGACAATCTGCATGGTGGGCCTCCTGTTTCCGAGCTGCGCCTTTATTGACTGGAAAAAGCAAGAAGCATACCCCGGCTGGCTTTGTGAATCGTTGTGGTCGGTTCCCTGCCTCCGCCCTCTGGCGGACCGGAAAATATGTCGGTGAACCGGCACAAAACGCGAGTCTGTATATGTCTTATCGGTCACTGGCGGAAAGAATTCAGGGGGCGGCATGGACGCTGGCGGCCCCGTCCTCGGTCATTCCCGCGGGGGTGGCGGAAAATTGCTGTCATCTTGAGGGCACCTTTCCGGAGGTGGCCCTGTTGTTTTTCGAGTCCCAATCCTGTTTGGAATACACCCCGCAGGACCTGCCGCCGTGGCTGGCCGGGCTGGACCTGAGCTATCATGTGCATCTGCCGCTGGACCTGCCGTGGGGCGAGGGAGCGGACGCCGCATGGGCCATTGTTCAGGAGCTGGTGGAAAAGGCCGCGTACCTTTCGCCGCGGGCCTATGTGCTGCATCCGCCCGCAGATGCCGCCACTATGGGCCGCTTTGCGGAGTTGTGGCGCGGGGCAGGCTACGACCCGGCGGACCTGCTGCTGGAGAACATCGACACCTGCGACCTGCGCGCGCATCTGCCGTACGTGGCGCAGTGGGGCGTGTCGCTGTGTCTGGACTTGGGACACATGTTGGCCTATGAACAGGAATTTCTGGCGGATGAAGTGGACTACGGCGCTGTGCGCATGCTCCACCTCAACGCCCCCGGCGAGAATGGACGGCACCTGCCGCTGACCGCGCTGGATGACAACGGGCGGGCTCTGCTGCAGAAGCAGCTTGCCGCACTCCGCCCCGATGCGGTGATAACCGTTGAACTGTTTACAGAACGCGACGTCATGGATTCCGCACACGTCCTGCTGACTATGCTCGGCGAGGACCAAAGGTAGCGCCGCAGGCGCTCAGGGAGAAGATGATGGCGTATTTCCGGTCCATCCCCCGATTGGACGATTTGCTGGCGCTCTTCCGCCGCGAGGACCGGTGGCTTATCCTCATCAATGCCGACCCCGACGCCATGGCCTCGGCCATGGCGCTCAAGCGCATCATGGCGCGGCGGGTGCAGGATACGGGCATTGCCCACATCAATGACATCACCCGTCCGGACAATCTGGAAATGATCCGCTGTTTGCGCGTGCCCACGCGGCGGCTGACGCCCACCCTTGCCGCGCAGTACGACCGCTTTGCGCTGGTGGACTCCCAGCCGCATCACAACGCGGCCTTCAAGGAGTACGACTTTTCGCTGGTGATCGACCATCACCCGCTGTCGGCGGAGAATCCGGTCACCGCAACTTACGCGGATATCAAGCCGGACTACGGCTCCAACGCTAGCCTGATGACGGAGTATCTGTACAACCTGCACATCAGGCCCGGAAAGCTCCTTGCCACGGCGCTCCTCTATGGCATCAAGACGGACACCTCCAGCTTTGAGCGCGTGTTCTGCGAGGCGGACCTGCGCGCCTTCCAGTATCTGTCCAAATATGCGGACCATCTGCTGCTGCGCAAGATTTACCGAAGCGAATTCCATCTCGAATGGCTGCGGTATTTCTGTCAGGCCTACTTTAAGCTGCGCCTGACCGGGCAGGGCATTTTTGCCTACTTGGAGGACGTGGAAAGCGCGGACATCCTTGTCATCCTTGCGGACCTCTTCTTGCGCGTGCAGGGCGCGGCGTGGACCGTTATCAGCGGTACGGTGGATGATCAGGTCATCGCCGTGTTCCGCGGCGACGGCTTGCGGCGCGACATGGGCAAGTTTGCCGCGCGCTGCTTTGGCAGCATCGGCTCCGCTGGCGGCCACCGCAACGCCGCCCGCGCCGAGATTCCGCTCTCCGCCATTCCCGATGCACCTGTGGAAGTCTTCCTCTGGAACCGCATAAAATCGAAAAAAGCACGGCCGCGTAAGCCCGCCGCTGATTCCGGCGACGCCTAGCGCGGCGCTGTACGACCCCCATTCACCGCCGCATCCCCGCGGCGCATGGAGAACCAATGTCCCTGAAAGACCGTCTCGGACTCGATACGTCCCCTGTGTTCCTCGTTGACGGACACGCCTTCATCTACCGCTTCTACTACGCCTTCCGCGACATGCAGCGCTCCGACGGGTTCCCGACCAACGCCCTGTACATGTTCCTGCGGATGCTCATGAATATTTTGAAGAACGAGCGCCCCGAGTACATGGGCGTCTTTTTTGACGGCAAGGGGCCGACCTTCCGCCACGAGGCGTACGAGGCCTACAAGGCCCAGCGCCCGGCTATGCCCGAAGACCTTGCCATGCAGCTGGACCCCGCCCACGACGCCGTGCGCGTTTTGGGCCTGAACATGTTGGTGGCCGAGGGCGTCGAAGCCGACGACTGCATGGCCAGCGTTGCCGCCCGCCTCAAGGGCCAGCGCCCCGTGGTCATCGTGGGCGCGGATAAGGACCTCAAGCAGTGTCTGGACGAGCGCGTCTTCATGTGGGACCCCGGCGCCAAGAAGGAAAAGCTCACCACACTGGACGACTTCCGCACCGAGACGGCCATGGAGCCCAGCCAGTGGCCGGACTTTCAGGCCCTTATCGGCGACTCCGCGGATAACATCCCCGGCGTGCCCGGCATTGGTCCCAAGACGGCGTCCAAAATTATGGCCGACTATCCCACCCTTGAGGCCCTGCGCGATGCCGTCAGCGCCGGAGAGGGCGACTTTAAGCCCGCCATGCGCAAGAAGCTGGAAGCCAACATGGATGATGCCTTCCTCTTCCGCACCCTCACCCGGCTGTCCACCGAGGTGTGCACCGAGCTTGACCTTGACGCCCTGCGCGTCAGCGCGCCCGTGTACGATGATGTGGACGCGTTCCTGACGGAATATGAGTTCCGCACCCTTCGGCGCGACCTGCCCAAGTATTTCCCCCGGCCCGAGGCCGCCAAGCCCGCCTCCGGTTCCGCGAAGTCCGCCTCCGCTCCTGCGGCGGAAGCCAAGGCTACGTCCGCCGGGGAGCAGCAGCTGTCCCTGTTTGGCGCGCCCGCCGCGCCTGCCGCCGAGCCCGCCGCACCGGCCGAGGCCGACATCGTGCGCATTGCCGCCGAACCTGCCGCACTGCCCGATGTGACGGGCGAGACCGTGGGCCTTGTCCCCGGCGACGAGGACGGCGTGTGGCATCTGGGCATTGCGGGCACCGAGTGGCAGGTGTCCGGCTCCCATGAGGACCTTGCCGCGCATGTGGCCTCTGCCGCCGCCATCGCCGCGCCCAACGTCAAGGACCTGTTGCGCGCCGATCCGGCGTGGGACGATATTCCCCTTGAATCATGGTTCGACATCGGCCTTGCCTGTTATCTGCTCTCCCCCGAGGACCGCGATTATTCGTGGCAGCGTCTCTACCGCCGCAACGCTCCGGAGCTGCTCGAAGCCGAACCCAAGGGCCACGGCGTCACCGCCGCCGCCATGACAACGGCCCTGCGTGACCGCCTTGACGCCGCGCATCTGTCGGACCTGATGCAGACCTTAGAGACGCCGCTTATCCCCGTCCTTGCCGACATGGAAGCCGCGGGCATCGCCATTGACTCCGCCGCGCTACACAGCTTTCTCTCCGAAGTGCAGGAGAAGCTGGATACCCTCACCGCCAGCATTCACGAGCGCGCGGGGCGCGATTTTAATCTGCGCTCCAGCCAGCAGTTGGCCGAGGTGCTGTTCACTGACCTAGGCCTGAAACCGCGCGGCAAGACCCCCGGCGGCGTGCCGTCCACGGCCTTTGACGTGCTGGAAAAGATTCGCTCCGAGCATCCCATCATTGAGGATATTCAGGCGTGGCGAAAGCTGGAGAAGATGCGCTCCACCTATCTGGAGCCGCTGCCGCGCGCCGCGGACGATGCAGGCCGCGTGCACTCGCATTTTAATCAGCTCGCCACCGCCACCGGCCGCCTGTCCAGCTCCGGCCCGAACCTGCAGAACATTCCCATTCGCGGCGAAATGGGCCAGCGCATGCGCACCTGCTTCACCGTGGGCGAAGGCAACCTGCTTGTCGCGGCGGACTACTCGCAGATTGAACTGCGCGTGCTCGCGCATTTGTCGCAGGAGCCGGAACTCGTGGACGCCTTCACCAATGACGAGGACATCCACTCCCGCACTGCCGCGCTGCTCTTCGACAAGGCGCAGGCCGACATCGCCGCCGACGAACGCCGCAGCGCCAAGACCATTAACTTCGGTCTCATCTACGGCATGGGCCCGCAGAAGCTCGCCGGTGAGCTTGGCATTCCCCTCAAGGAGGCCAAGGCTTTCATCGAGCGCTACTTCGAGCAGTTGTCCGGACTCGCCGAGTTCTACAACGCCGTGGAAGAACAGGCCAAGACCGATGGCTCCGTCATCACCCTCGCCGGGCGCCGCCGCCTGCTGCCGGATATCAACTCCCGCAACTCCCATCATCAGGGACAGGCGCGCCGCCAAGCCATCAACACCCGCATTCAGGGCAGCGCCGCAGACATCATCAAGATGGCGATGCTGGAAGTGTGGCAGGATAAAAAGCTCCGCAAGCTCGGCGCAAAGCTCATCCTGCAGGTGCATGACGACCTGATCCTCGAAGTGCCCAAAGACGCCGCGCAGGAGGCCGGAAAACGCCTCGAAGCCATCATGTCCGGCATCTACGACCTCTCTGTGCCCCTCGCCGTGGATTGGGGCGTCGGCAACAACTGGGGCGAGGCGCATTAGCGCCGGGTGAAGGCTGGAGAAGGAAGAGGGAAGAGGAAGAGTGCCTCCGGCG
>NZ_JBUDSW010000089.1:0-12879 GCF_054921475.1 Desulfobaculum sp.
GAGGAGCGCCTGCTTGCGGACGCCGCCATGCAGCGGCGCATTGGTGTGGCCGTGGCCGAGGCCGTGGTCGCCCTTAGCGCGCAGGAGGTGGCGGGATGACGCGGCAAGGCGCGCGGACGAACAGCCAAGGCCGTGTGCGGCGCGGTGTCGCCGTGCTTGCGGTGCTGTGCGCCGCACTGTGGTATACGCATGCGGCGTGGGCCGGGCCGGAGGCAGAAGCCCCGGCTGGTGTGGACGCGCTGGTTCTGGCCGGTTCGCAGGCGCTTTATGACGGCAATGTGCAGGAGGCGGAGCAGTATTTGCGCCGCGCAGTGGAGGCGGACCCGCACAGCGTGTTTGCCATGAACCAGCTTGGCGCGGCCCTCGCACGGCAAAAGCGCTTCACTGAGGCGGGGCGCATGTTTACCCGCGTGCTGGCGCTGGATGAAGGAAACCTGTTTGCGTTGATATGGCGGGGCGTTTTGGCCCTTGAGGCCGGGCGGCCCGGCGCGGCGCGGCGCGCGTTTGGCGCGGTGCTGGAGCGCGACGCCGCAAATCCGGACGCGCTGTATTTTCTGGGCGTGGTGCATGCCTCGGCGCGGGACCGGGACGGCGCGGTGCGTTATTTCACGCGGGCGGGGCAGGCGGCCATGCGTCTTGGCGGCGACCCGGAGGCGCAGTACCGCTTGGGGGTGGCCTACCGGGGGCTGGGCCTAGCCGCCAATGCGGAATTGGCGTTTGAACGCGCTCTGGCCCTTCGTCCGCGTTACGGCATGGCTCTTGTGGAGCTTGGCTGGGTGCGCCTGAACCGTGGCGACCGGGCCGGGGCCGAGGCCGCGTGGACGCGCGCCGCCGGCCTTGGCGGACGCGCCGCCGAGGAGGCGCGCACCAGCATGGCGGCAACGCTCACGCGAGACGCCATTGCCGCGCAGGAGGCGGGAAACACCGCTGAGGAGCGCAGATTGTGGGGCCGGGTGCTGGAATGGGACCCGGAGAATAGGGCGGCGCGGCACCACTTGCGCTGAACCCGGCCGCAAGGTATTTATTTTGTTGGAA
This sequence comes from Desulfobaculum sp., assembly GCF_054921475.1. Classification (NCBI taxonomy): domain Bacteria; kingdom Pseudomonadati; phylum Thermodesulfobacteriota; class Desulfovibrionia; order Desulfovibrionales; family Desulfovibrionaceae; genus Desulfobaculum; species Desulfobaculum sp. Next base: position 1,036 of record NZ_JBUDSW010000089.1, read on the forward strand.
CCATGCGCCGCGCAGGAGAGGGTCCTACGGGGCGAACAGCAATCGAGGAGAGCATCGTATGAGACGGATGGCATGGGCCTTAACGATGGCGGCGCTGGTGGTATGTCTTGTGGCCTCTGTGGCGATGGCGCAGCAGACCACACAGACGACGCAGGGCGCGCCCTACGTGCAGGAAGCGGAAAAAGGCTCCGTGAATTGGCAGACCGGCCTCATCACGGCAAAGGGTATTGGCGCGCCGCCGGAGAGCGGGGCGAATCAGGCGCAGCTGCGCGGCATGGCGCTGCGCGCGGCAACGGTCATTGCGCGGCGCAATCTGCTGGAACTCCTCAAGGGAGTGCAGATTGACTCCACCACCACGGTGGAGAACTTCATGGTCGCCAGCGACGTTGTGGTGGCGCATTTGCGCGGCTATTTGCAGAATTCCCAAATTTTGGACACGGCCTATATGTCCGACGGCTCCGTGGAGGTGACCGTGGGGCTGCGGCTGCGCGGCGGTGTGGCAGACGTTATTCTGCCCAAGGCGTCGGAGTTCAACATTCAGCGTCCCGCGCCCGCCGTGGCTGAGCCGCAGGCGCCCGCAGAGGCGGCCCAAGCGGAGAATGCCACAGCCGAAGCCGACCCCATGGCCGAGGCCAAGGCCGCAGTGGACGCGCGCCCCGTCACCGGGCTGGTGGTGGATGCGCGCGGGCTGGGCCTGCGTCCGGCCATGAGCCCCCGCATTTTGGACGAGGACGGGCGCGAGGTGTACGGCACTGCCGCCGTCAAGCGCGGCTACGCCATCAAGCAGGGCATGGCCGGGTACGCCAAGGAGCCGGAAGGCGGCGCCGTGGCCCGCCGTGCGGGCGAGAATCCGCGCGTGGTGAAGGCGATTCGCGTGTCCGGCAAGGCCGGGACCGATGTGGTCATCGCCAATGCCGCGGCCGAGGATATCCGCGCCACCAACGGCAAGTGGAAGTACCTCGCCCAGTGCCACGTGGTGCTCGTTCTCGACTAAACCGCTACTGCTCACCGAGTATACCGGGGAATCATTATGACGAAATATCGACGCGTTTTGGCCTGTCTTCTGGCGGTGGCCGCCCTTGCGCTGGCCGGTTGCGGCGGCAAGGATGCGCGCACGCCCTCGGGCATGTGGGACAGCCCTTTGCACCATTTCAACAACGGCATTGAACTGCTGGACGAGGGCGACATCACCGGCGCCACCGTGCAGTTTGAGCTGGCGCTGCAGATTGACGATGAATATCCGCCCGCCCTTGCCGGGATGGGCTACCTTGCCGCGCTGTCCGGCGACGAGGACGCCGCCGAAGACTCCATCGACGACGCCTACGACGAAGTGGACGACGACATGCCCGTTGCGGTCCAGCTGTGGCCGTACATTCTGGACATCCGCTCCCGCGCCGCGCTCTACGCCGTAGGCCGGATGGACCGGGACGACTTTATCGAAGGCGTGGACGACGTGTTTGCCGACGCCTCGGAAATCGCCCCGGAGAATGCCGCCCTGTACTACTGGACGGGCGAGGCGTATGTGGACGCGCTGGAACTGCGCGCCGCCGAGGTGATGTTCCACCGCGTGCTGGAGATGAAGCACGGCTACGAGGAGCGCGCCCGCGCCCGTTGGGAAGTGGTGCAGGCGGCGAATCGCGCCGCGCCCGGTACCGTGGTGGGCAAGCGCATTGCCCTGCTGCGGACCATCACCCGCGCCGACCTTGCCGCGCTGCTGGTGGAGGAGCTTCGCGTGAAGCGGTTCTACTCCCGTACGCAGAGCGTTATGGACAAGTCCTTCCAGACGCCGGACCAAAGCCGCGCCGCCGTGGCCCTTGACGTTGAGGCCGCAGTGCGCGACATCGACGGCCACCCCCTGCGCGCGGACATCGAAAAGGTGCTCCATTACGGCGTGAAGGGGCTGGACCTGTATCCGGACCGCACCTTCCGCCCGCAGGCGACGGTGACCCGCGCGGAGGCGGCCATGGTGTTTGAGGACATCGTCGTACGCGCCACGGGCGACAAGGCCCTCGCCACCCGCTACATCGGGCAGGAGAGCCATTTCCCGGATGTGCGCGGCGACCATTCGGCCTTTAACGCCATTATGCTGTGCACCACGCGCGGCGTGATGCAGGCCGATATCCGCACCGGCGCGTTCCGTCCCCTTGGGCGGCTGTCCGGCGTGGAGGCCCTAGGCGCGGTGCAGCGCCTGCGGCACGAACTGCGGCTCTTTGAATAGCGCTTTAGAGGCCCCGCAGTGCGGGGCGAGTCTTTCACAAAAATCATACGGCGCGGCTACGGAACCTTCCGCTGCCGCGCCGCTTTTCATTCAACACGAAAGGGTGTAATCGACATCGGTCATGAAGTATCATCGCACTTTACTTGGAATCCTGTTGTGTGCGGCCCTGTTCGCGGCCGCTATGTGGAGTGGCCCCGCCATGGCTGGCGAGGTCAGCGTCGCGTGGCGGCCAGATGCGGAGGACGCCGTCATCACCAGCCGCTCCGGCGCGTTGCAGGCCGGGCTTGGCCGCGCCGTGGTGCAGGATGCCCTGTCGCTCCTGCCCGGCGAGCTGGACGAGGAGCGTGTGAATATGCTCCGTCAGCGGCTTTTGGATAAGGCATGGGACTACGTGCTCAGCTACTCCGAACGCGGCCTTGATGTCACCGAGGACGAGCAGGGCACCATGAAGACCCTGCGCCTTGATGTCACGGTCAACCGCCCCGCCCTGAAAAAGGAACTCAAGCGCCTTGGCGTGTTCTACACCGTCGCCACGCCGCAGGCCTTTGACATTCACCTGACGGATGGCGCATCCGATGCGTGGGACGACCTTGGCCGTTTGCAGCGCTTTACCGGCGTTCGCGTGCGCAGCGGGGCGTCTCCGCTTTTGCAAATCAGCCGCGACGCCGAAGGCGTCTGGACCGGCCGCCTGAGTCAGGACGACGACTTCTGGATTGAGGCCGACAAGGACCTGACCCTCATGTGGGACCGCCTGTGGGGCCATTTCTTTACCCGCCCCGGTGCCGACGCCGGGCTGGTCTCGTCCCTGACGCTCATCATTCAGGGCTGGTACGCTCCCGACGGCGCCAAGGCCTTTGATGCGGAGCTGCGCTCGTGGGACAAGGCGCTGGAATCCGCCGACCTCACCGAAGTGCATATGCTGCCAGACGGCATTGCCGCCACATGGCGCGTGGCTACACTCGACCGCGAGGCGCTGAAGGCACGTCTCGACGAATATCTCCCTCCCCGTGGGCTTTCCTATAGCTTTGACGCCTTGCCTTAATCTGATTCCCTGTATTATGAATGAGTTGTCGTATATGGGCGTCCGCGACGAAAGCGGGCGCCCGTATTCACCATTTCATAATCGGGGAAGGCTATGCCGTTTTACCAGAGCAACTGGACCATTCCCAATATACTCACCGTCCTGCGCATCCTGCTGACACCGGGATTCGTGATGGCCTTTTTGAACGGCCGTGTGGACGTGGCGTGCGCCTTTTTTACACTGGCGGGCGTGACGGACGCGGCGGACGGGCTGCTTGCGCGTGTGCTGCATCAGCGCACCCACCTTGGGGCCATGCTGGACCCCTTGGCGGACAAAGTGCTGCTGACGGCGGCATTTTTGTGCATGGGCGTTGCGGAGTGGGTGCCCTCGTGGCTGGTGGTGCTGGTTATCAGCCGCGACCTTATTATCGTGGGCGGACTGGCCCTGCTGACGTTTTGGGGTGTGGACATCCATGACGAGATTCGTCCGTCATTCATGAGCAAGCTCAACACCACCGGGCAGATTCTCATCACCTTTATGGTGCTGGTGCAGCATGCGGGCTGGTACGCCATGCCCCTGCCGATTCTGATTCTGACCTATGCTGTGGGGATTTTGACCGTGCTGACGGGTATAGATTACGTCCTGCGCGGCCTTTCCTTGTTCCCCGCCAATGGCGACGGCACAGAGTAGCGCGGCGCATTCGCGGCCGGGGAGGGCGACAGGGTGTTGAATCTGCGGCGTGGTGGAGCGCAAGGGCGAGGCTGGCAGTGTACGGCGGGACGGCTCGGGCGCGGTGCACGGAAGTGGCCGTACTCCGCGCCGGACGCGCTGGATGTGACGACGGAATGATTTTTTGCCCATCGAAGGGGCAGAGCCTGAGGCGCGGCGAACGATGCGCCATACTTGGGAGGCATGCCGGGGCAGAAATGCGCCGGACGCGGCGCGGCGGCGTGGGCAACTGCCCGGAGATATGCCTTGCGCCGGGCAGAGGCAGCGTGCGCGCGGAGGCTTTCGGCGGATTGTGGCCCGTCACAGCGCTCTGGACGGGAAAGAGCAGGCAGGATAAATAAAACCCGGACGGCGTGGAGTCGTCCGGGTTTTATTTATACGCGGAAAAAAGAGAGAAACGAAGACGACGACCTTAGGCCTTGTCCTTGTCTTCTTCCTTTTCCTCTTTTGGGGTTACGTCAATTTCGCTGGGTTCGGACGTGGCCTTCTTAAAGTTCTGAATGGCCTGACCAATACCACCGCCGATTTCCGGCAGTTTCTTGGCGCCGAAGATTACCAGCACGATTACGAGAATAATCAGGAGTTCCCAAATTCCTAATCCGCCGATCATGTGATGCCTCCGTGTGAGTATTGTCAGTGGCTATACACGCGCGGAAAACCAAGGTCAAGACGGGGGAGCCTCGCCCGGCTTTGGAATTTGCTTGATATTTCGCAGGATACCTGAAAGATTTTGAGGGACGCCAGCAATGGCTGGCGCGATTTTGCGATATTTTTGGCGAGAGGGGAGTGCAGCGTGGGAGATGATACCAAGGTCCGCAGATTGCCCGGAGACAAGTGTGTCTTCTTCCGTCTTGGGTGCTGCATGTATAAAGAGGTGTTGAATCCCGGCTACCACGATGAATTCCGGTGCAAGGCGCTTGTCGACCTTGAGGCCGAATACGATACGTTCCTTGATAGGGCCGAGGCCTTTCATCTGGATGAGGAAATGGCCTCGCGCATTTGGCATTCGCGCCTGACGCGCTACGCGCAGGGCGGGTGCGAGTGTCCGGACTTTCGCCCCGGCGAGGCCGACAGCGTGCCGGGATGCGCCTTTGCCTTGGGATTTCTGTGCCTGAAGGCCCTGCCGAAGTGTGGGGGCCAGTGTACGTACTTTCGCCTGCCGCCCAATGCCGCCCGAGATACCGCCCCCCATGACGACGAATCATGACCCGCAAGAGAGAGCACGAATGGAATTGACCCGCGATATTCTCTTTTTCCCGGAAATGCATGCCCCGGAAGGCGCGCAGTATCCCGCCACCATCAAGTTTTTTGATCCCGGCTTGGCCGACCCCGCAGACGGACGCTACCTCATGCCGCAGGGCCTGCCCCTGTCCCGGCAGGACGCCATGGGCTGGCTGGGGCAGACCACAGGCTACGCCGAACTGTTTCAAAAGCCCGGCGACCTGCGCGCCCACAGCGCCACACACGAGGATTTCTTCACCGGTTCGACCATGGACATCGCCAGCGAGCTGATGGCCATGGAGGCTCCCCGCGCGGAAAAGGCCGAGGCAGACGATGCGGCGGCTTCCGGCGCGGCCAAGGCGCAGGGCGTTTTGCTCCTTGCATGGCTGCGCGAGCAGCGCTACCGCGAGCTGTCGTCCCTTGATGCCGGTCTGGACAAGGTTTGGGAGATGTTCGACGAAACCGTTGGGCTGGACCCGGACGACCGCGACGAGATCGATCACCTTGATGCCGACGTGTTCGCCCCGCTTGGCGAGGTGGCTCCCTACGCCGAAAACGGTGTGTGGAAGCCCGTGCTGGAGGCTATGCTCCGCCTTTTGCCCGAACAGACGGTGCTTTTCGTCCGCGAACAGGCCGTCATTGACGAATGGGTGGACGCGGGGCTGACCTTTACCGACCCGACGCCGGAACTGGCCGAAGCCGTGCAGGATGTACCCCTTGCTGAGGGCGAGCGACTGGCTCTGCTGGTTGCGCCCGGCTATCAGCTGTCCCTGCGCGCCAAGCTCCCCGAGGGCAGTGCGTGGCTTGCGGGCGACCGGACCATGCTTGTGGTCCTGCGCGGGTAGTTTTCTCCACATCTGACAGAGCTCTGGCGGGCGGCGCACTTGCTGCCGCCACGGCACAACGTCGCGCCCCAGCGCGCGACAAGACGGACAAGGACGATTGTTCATGTTTATCTGCAATGATTTTTGTGGGCTGGACTTTTTGCGTGGTCTCAAGGGCGTCGTCTTTGATTGCGACGGCGTCATGTTTGACACGCGGGCCCTCAATATGCGCTTCTACAACCTGATTCTCGACCGGATGGGACTGCCGCCCATGGACAAGGGGCAGGAGGACTACGTCCACGCCCACGCCGTTCGTGAATCCATCGCCCACATCGCCCCGGAAGGGCGGCTGGATGAGGCGCTGACCGTGTGGAAGGGCATCGACTATACCGAGCTTATTCCCAGCATGGTGCCGGAGGACGGCCTGTATGAACTCCTCGGTACGCTGCGCGCTGCCGGGCTGAAGATGGGCGTGTATACCAACAGAACCAACACCATGGAACTGGTGCTGGAAAAGTTTGGCATGACGCAGTTCTTTGACCCGGTGATGACGGCCCGTGTTGTTGCGCCCAAGCCGCATCCCGAGGGCATGCACCGCATTCTTGAGGCGTGGAACATTGCCCCGCATGAAATGGCGTACATTGGCGACACTGAGCTTGATGCACAAGTGGCTGGCGCTGTTGGCGTTCCCTTCTGGGCGTATGGTAACGAGTCGCTTCAGGCGCAGATGTATCTGCGCGATTTTTGGAGCCTGCGCCGCCGTATCGTGCATGCCGCACGCGAAGGCGGAGTGCTTGGTACGCGGTGCACCCGTCCGCACTGTGAGGCGTAGAAAAATAACCCTTGCTAGTTGAGGGTGGATGTGCCAACAATTCTTTAACCCGCAACTCCCCAGCATAGCTGAAATGCGGAAGGTTTTTTCGGAGGAAAGATGGGTCCGATAGTAAGCGGATTGATTTACATACTTCTCATGGTTCTGAACCTCTACAAGTGGATTGTCATCATTTCTGCACTCATCACGTGGGTGCGTCCCGATCCTTACAATCCTATTGTGCGTTTTCTGCGTTCCGCCACGGAGCCGGTGTTTTACCGCGTTCGCAAGTGGCTGCCGTTTGTCTTTGTTGGCGGTGTGGACCTTTCGCCGATTGTCGTGCTTTTTGCCATATTCTTCTTGGAGCACGTCGTCAGGGGCTATTTCCCCATGCTTATGATGTAGGCAAAGGAGTTCATGATGGCGGTTTCTAAAATCGATGTTCTCAACAAGACGTTTGGGCGTTCATTTCGTGGGTACACCTGCGCGGAGGTTGATGCCTTCCTGCAGGAGGTTGCGGACTCTCTGGGCGCACTGTCCGAGGCAAACAAGGCGCTGGACGCCCGTGTTGCCTCGCTGGAGCATGCGCTGGAGGAGCACAAGGGGCGCGAACAGACCCTGCGCGACACTCTGGTAACCACACAGCGCATGGTGGACGACATGAAAGCCACCGCGCAGAAGGAAGCCCAGCTTATCATCGACGCCGCCAACGCCAAGGGCGAAGTGCTCCTTAATCAGGCGCACAACCGCCTTGCGCAAATCCACGGCGACATCTCGGAACTGAAGAAACAGCGCACGCAGTTCGAAGTAAAGCTTCGGTCCATACTTGACGCGCACCTACGCATGTTGGAGCTCGACAAGGAGGAAGAAGAATCGCTCGACGCTGCTGAGCAGAAACTCAAGTTTATCAAAAAGGCGGGCGCTTAGTCCGCCTTTTTGCGTATCGGGGAACGGTTTGGAAGATTCGCTTCCGGTATATGTGCGTAAGGTCTCTGACGAAAGCTGGGCGCTGTCCATCTGGGTGCAGCCCGGGGCCAAAAAGAGCACCGTGGAGGGCATCCACGACGGTTGCCTCAAGGTCCGCCTGATGGCCCCAGCCGTCGAGAACAAGGCCAACAAAGCCCTCACGGCGTTCATCGCCGCCGAGCTTGGCGTAAAAAAGGGCCGCGTACACATTGAAAAAGGCGAAAAAAGCCGACGGAAGACAGTGATTGTTGAAGCAGGATCCGAACCCCCTTGGCCACAGTAGGCCTCGGAGGAGACGATAGGAACCATAAGTCAAAAGGAGTAGGCTCATGGAAAGGAAGGATCATGAATTGATCACGAGGCTTGCTGAAAACAATTCTGAAGTCAAGATTCTCTGGGAAGAGCATCAGCTTTATGAAAAGCAGCTCGAAAAGCTTGAGAAGAAAGCCTACCACTCACCCGAAGAAATGCGAGTTATAAAGGACCTGAAAAAGAAAAAGCTTGCTGGCAAGACCAAGTTGCAGAGCATCATAGACCGGGCCACAGCGGAGGGCTGATATGGAGCTGACCGGGGCGCAGATTCTGCTGGAGAGTATGAAACAGGAAAACGTGGAAAGCATTTTTGGCTTTCCCGGTGGGGCTGTCATCGACATTTACGATGAAATCCCTAACCATCCTGAAATCACGCACTATCTCGTCCGCCATGAGCAGGGCGCGATCCATGCCGCGGACGGCTACGCCCGTGCGACTGGCAAGGTCGGCGTGTGCCTCGTTACGTCCGGTCCCGGTGCCACCAACACCGTGACCGGCATCGCCAATGCCTATATGGACTCCATCCCCGTGGTTATCTTCACCGGGCAGGTTCCGTCCAACCTCATCGGTAACGACGCCTTTCAGGAAGTCGACATCGTGGGCATCACCCGCCCATGCACCAAGCATAACTACCTCGTCAAAGACGTCCGCGACCTTGCGCGCGTTATCAAAGAGGCCTTCTACCTCGCCCGTACCGGTCGTCCCGGTCCGGTGCTCGTCGACTTGCCCAAGGACGTGATGCAGGCCAAGACGGAATTCTCCTATCCCGAAACCTGCTGCATGCGGAGCTACAAGCCCACCGTCGAGCCAAACAGAAAACAGCTTGTGCGCGCCTTTGAGCTTGTGCGAGAGGCGCAGCGCCCGTTGTTGTACGTTGGCGGCGGTGTCATCAGCTCCAATGCGCACGAAGAGTTGACGTGGCTGGCGCGCAAAATGCGTATTCCGGTCACTACCACGCTGATGGGCCTTGGGGCGTTTCCCGGTGATGATGAGTTGTTCCTCGGCATGCTGGGCATGCACGGGACCTACGCCGCCAACCGTGCGGTGCAGGAATGCGACCTGCTCATCGCCGTGGGAGCGCGCTTTGATGACCGCGTAACAGGCAAGCTCTCCACATTCGCCTCGAATGCTAAGATTATCCATATCGACGTTGACCCAACGTCCATCCGCAAGAATGTGCTTGTGGATGTTCCCATCGTGGCCGACTGCGCCGCGACGCTGAATGCCCTGAAAAAAGAAGTTGAAGCCGGTATCATCGCCGAGGAGGTTCTGGAAGAGCACGGTCCATGGCTGGAGCGCGTCTCGGACTGGGCCAAACGGCATCCGCTGACCTACAACGGCAAGGATGGTGCAGACATCAAGCCGCAGCAGGTTGTGGAAACGCTGTATGACATTACCGGCGGCAACGCCATTGTCACCACAGAAGTGGGACAAAACCAGATGTGGGCGGCGCAGTTTTTCCGCTATCGCCGCCCGCGGACACTGCTCACATCCGGCGGCCTGGGCACTATGGGCTTCGGGTTTCCCGCAGCCATAGGCGCTCAGGTCGCCTTCCCCGGCGAACTCGTTCTCGATATTGCCGGTGACGGCTCCATCCAGATGAATATTCAAGAGATGGCAACCGCCGTCTGCTACGGACTGCCCATCAAGATCCTCATCCTGAACAATGGTTATCTGGGCATGGTGCGGCAGTGGCAGGAACTCTTCTACGCCAAGAATTACTGCTCCACCTGCATGGACTACGCCCCGGACTTTGTGCGCCTTGCCGAGTCCTACGGTGCGTCGGGCTACCGCATCACCAAGCCGGGCGAGCTGCGCCCCGTGCTTGAGGAAGCCCTCGCGCTGCCCAAGACCGTGGTTGTGGACATTGCCGTCTCCAAGGAGGAAAATGTGTATCCCATGGTTCCGGCGGGCGCATCGCTGAACGAAATGCTGTTGGTCTAGGGGGAACGGATGCGACACGTACTCAGTATTCTGGTGGAAAATGAACCCGGTGTGCTCTCCCGTGTGTCCGGGCTGTTCAGCGGCAGGGGCTTTAATATCGAGTCCCTCAACGTTGGCCCAACCCTCGAACCCGGCGTTTCACTCATGACCATTGCCACCGTTGGCGAAGACGCCATCATTGAGCAAATCATCAAGCAACTGCGCAAGCTGGTCACCGTTATTAAAGTGGTGGATATGTCGGAGCACACCGCCGTCGAACGCGAAATGATCCTCCTCAAGGTCAACGCCGCCGAGTCCAGCCGCGCGGAGATACTACGAATTACCGACATATTCCGCTGCAAGGTCGTAGACGTCAGCCCCGACGAAATGACCATTGAGGCCACCGGCACCACGGACAAGGTTCGCGCCATCCTGAATATGCTCCAGCGATTTGGGATTAAGGAAATTGCCCGCACAGGAACGGTTGCCATGCGGCGGAGCATGCAGTAACCTCCCCACTTGGGCTGGGAGGACCAGCCCAACGTCCTTTGATTTTACGGAATCAGTCGCCGGGGGGTGCCGGTGGCTGATTTCTCGTCTCCGAATAGGGGAACAAACGCAAAACGGAAAAAGAGGATACCAATGCAGATCTACTACGAGCAGGACGCAAACCTTGAGCTCCTGAAAGGCAAAACCATCGCCGTCATCGGCTATGGCAGCCAGGGCCACGCACACGCCCAGAACCTCCGCGACTCCGGCCTTGATGTCATCATCGGCCAGCGTCCCGGTGGCGCCAACTACGAGCTTGCCAAAGAACACGGCTTCGAGCCCATGTCCGCCGCTGACGCCGCGGCCAAGGCCGACGTCATCATGATTCTTCTGCCCGATCAGGTGCAGGCCAAGGTTTACCAGAACGACATTCTGCCGAATCTCAAGCCCGGCAACGTCCTGTTCTTCGCCCACGGTTTCAACATCCATTACGGCCAGATTGTTCCGCCCGCAGACGTGGACGTCGTCATGGTCGCCCCCAAGGGCCCCGGCCATCTCGTCCGCCGCGTCTACACCGAAGGCGGCGGTGTTCCTTGCCTTTACGCCGTGCATCAGGATGCCTCCGGCAAAGCCAAGGACATCGCCCTCGCGTACGCCAAGGGCGTCGGCGGCGCTCGCTCCGGCGTGATGGAAACTACCTTCAAGGAAGAGACCGAAACCGACCTCTTCGGTGAACAGGTCGTCCTTTGCGGCGGCCTGACCCAGCTCATTCAGAAGGGCTTCGAGACCCTCGTCGAGGCTGGCTATCAGCCCGAAGTTGCCTACTTCGAGTGCCTGCACGAAGTGAAGCTCATCGTCGACCTCATCTACGAGGGCGGCCTCGCCAACATGCGCCACTCCATTTCCGATACCGCCGAGTACGGCGACTTCACCCGCGGACCGCGCATCGTTACCGACGACACCAAAGTCGAGATGAAAAAGTGCCTCGCCGAAATTCAGGACGGCCGCTTCGCCAAGGAATTCATCCTTGAGAACCTCGCCGGGCAGGCGCAGATGCACGCCATGCGCAAGCAGACCGCTGACCACGACATTGAAAAAGTTGGCGCAAAACTGCGCGACATGATGTCCTGGCTCAAGAAATAGCGACGCGCTACGCAAGACGCCTCCCCGCATTGACTCCGACTGCACCAAGGCCGCGCTTCGCACGAAGCGCGGCCTTTTTTCCTTTTGCGAGGCGGGAGGTCCTTGTGGCGGCGGGCGGTGCTTGTGCGGGGCTTTTTTGCCTTCGGCGACTTAAGGGAATGATTCCCTTAAGAATCCCCATATGGTG
>NZ_JBUDSW010000090.1:0-12850 GCF_054921475.1 Desulfobaculum sp.
CAACCGGACGGCATTTGAACAGGCGCGGCGCATCGGCGCGGTGCTCTTTGACAAGACCGGCACCCTCACCCTTGGCGAATTCCGCGTCGACGCGGTCTACCCTGTGGACGGACGCGAAGAGGACGACGTTTTGCGCCTTGCCGCCAGCGTGGAGGGCCATTCGGAGCACCCCATTGCCAAGGGCATTGCCGCCACCGCCGAGGAACGCGGCATCACTCCCGCATCCCCGCAGGACTTTGAAGCCATCAAGGGCAAGGGCGCACGCGCCACGGTGGACGGCGAGGATGTTGCTGTGGTCAGTCCGGGATACCTTGAGGAACAGGACATCGACCCCGCCCAGCACCTGCCGCAGGAGGCGCTGAACCATGAGGGCACCGTTGTGCATGTGCTGGTGGGTGGCCAGCCCGCCGGAGCCATCGCCCTTGCCGACGCCGTGCGCGAAACCGCGCGCCCAGCCATCCAAAAGCTCCAGTCCATGGGCATCAAGTGCATGATGATTACCGGCGACAACGACAAGACCGCCTACAACGTGGCGCACGAAACCGGACTGGACGACTACTTTTCCGAGGTGCTGCCCGACCGCAAGGCCGACAAGGTCAAAAAGGTGCAGGACAAGGGCATCGTCACCGCCATGGTGGGCGACGGCATCAACGACGCCCCGGCCCTTGCGCAGGCGGACGTCGGCATCGCCATTGGCGCGGGGACGGACGTTGCCATGGAAACCGCAGACCTTGTGCTGGTCAAGAGCAACCCCGGTGACGTGCCTGCCATAATCTCCCTCGCCCACAGCACCCGGCGCAAAATGCTGCAAAACATCTTCTGGGCCACGGCCTACAACGCCCTTGCCATTCCGCTGGCCGCAGGTGTGCTGGCCCCGTGGGGCATTGTGCTGAATCCTGCCGCCGGGGCTGTGCTGATGTCACTGTCTACGGTCATCGTCGCCATTAACGCCCGCATGCTGCGCCTCTAGCCGCTTCCCCAACAAAAAGAGCGAGGCCCCACCACCGTGGGGCCTCGCCTTCTCGGGACGCGTCGCGTCACGCGATATGCGCCACACTCGGGCGCTACATGTCCATCATCTGCTGCATCTGCTGCACTTCGCCCTTCATCTTATGCAGACTGTCCTTCATCATGGGGATGGCGGACTCGCGGTCCTTCTTCATCATGCCCATGCCCTTCATGGCGGACATCATGTGCTTGTCCACCTTCTTCATGGCCTTCTGCATCATGGCGTGGCCGGACTGCTCCGCAGCCTTTTGCACTTCCATCATGCCTTTGTGCATGTCCATCATGTGCTTGTTCATGGACTTCATATTTTGGGAATCCATGGCGGCATCCACCATGGCCTCCACGTCCTGCATCATCATGTCCAGATTCTTTTCCATGGTCATCATGCCCTGATGCATGTCGGCCTTGCCGTTCATTTCCCCGTGGCCGTCATGTCCGCCATGGGACGAGGCAAAGGCAAATCCGGCGGTCAGCACGCCAAGGGCGATGGTCAGGGCGATAAGGGTCATACGTTTCATTTCGTTCTACTCCGTGGTTTGGGGTTCATTCTGTTCTGTCGCTTCCGCATCTGCCCCAGCCTTCCGCAGGCGCCTTTGCAGACGGACTTCTTCGGCAAAGCAGTACAGAACCGGCACAACAAAAACAGTTAAAATGGCGATGGTCATGCCGCCAAAGGACGGTATGGCCATAGGCACCATGATATCCGCACCCCGGCCCGTTGATGTGAGCACGGGGATAAGGGCAAGGATGGTTGTGGCCGACGTCATCAGCGCCGGGCGGATGCGCCGCCGCGCGCCGTCCACAATGGCGTCTCGGATGGCCGTAGTTGAGGACATGTCGCGGCGGGTGCGGCTCTCGTCCAGATAGGTCGCCATGATGACGCCGTCGTCGGAGGCAATGCCAAACAGGGCAAGAAAGCCCACCCAAATGGCCACACTCAGGTTAATGGGACCGACCTGGAACAGGTCGCGCATATTGGTGCCGAACACGGAGAAGTTCAAAAACCACTCCTGTCCGTACAGCCATATCATCAAAAAGCCGCCGGACCACGCCACAAGGATGCCCGAGAACACCATCATCGTCGTCCCAAGGGACTGGAATTGCAGATACAAGATGATGACAATGACAAGGAGCGCCAACGGCAGAATAATGGACAGCCGCTTCTGCGCGCGGACCTGATTCTCGTAGTTGCCCGCAAACTCGTAGGACACGCCGCTTGGCACGGTGAGTTCGCCGGAGTCCGTCAGGCTTTGCAGGTAGTCCCGCGCGTTTTCCACCACGTCCACTTCCGCGTGGCCGGGTTTCTTGTCAAAGAGCACATAGCCGATGAGGAACGTGTCCTCACTCTTGATCATCTGCGGGCCGCGCACATAGCGCACATGCGAAAGCTGGCGCAGGGGAATTTGCTCCCCGCCCGGCGCGGCCACCAGCACGGTATCCAGCGACTCGATGCTGTCGCGAAGCTCGCGCATATAGCGCACGCGGATGGGGTACCGCTCGCGCCCTTCCACTGTTGTGGACAGCACCTTGCCGCCCAGCGCCACCTCAATGACGCTCTGCACCTTGGTCAGCTTGATGCCGTAGCGGGCAATGGCTTCACGGTCGATGACGATTTCCAGATACGGCTTGCCCACGATGCGGTCGGCAATGACCGTGGCGGGCTGGATGGCGGGGACCTCCTTCAGGTGCCGCTCCAGTTCAAGGCCAAAGCCTTCAATAGCCTCAAGGCTGGAGCCTTTGATCTTGATGCCCATGGGCGCGCGCATGCCGGATTGCAGCATGACGATGCGCGCTGAAATGGGCTGGAGGCGCGGCGCGGATGTCGTTCCCGGCATTTCTGCCGCATCGGTGATGGCCTGCCAGATGTCGTCCGGGGTCTGGATGCCCGGCCATGCGTCACGTCCGGGGTTCAGCGCCGGGTCCAGCGCCCTGCGCCAAACGCGGAAGGGCTTCCCGTTCTCGGGGTCCGGAATCAGACGGCCCTCGCCATCACGCGGATAGTAGCCCTGCACAAGGTAGGGCAGTCCATCCCCGGCAGGCAGTGGCGTGCCGTCCTTGGCGCGGAAGTAGTCCTTTTGGTCCGGGTCAAAACGGAACCGCAAACGGTTGCCGCTGTCGTCCACAAGGTACTCCGGCGCGTAGTTGATGACGGTCTCAATCATGGACACGGGCGCGGGGTCCAGCGGGGTTTCCGCGCGGCCCAGCTTGCCCACGGCGGTGTCCACCTCCGGGATGTCAAGGATGGCCATGTCCTGCTTGGAAAGCACATCCTGCACCTCGCCAATGGAGGCGTGGGGCATGGTGGTGGGCATGTACAGGAAAGCGCCCTCATCCAGCGGCGGCATGAACTCCTTGCCAAGCCCGGGGAAGGCATGCGTCAGCGCCGCAACCGGACGCGAGGCGCGCACGCTGTCCGGCATCCACGAGGTCAGCGGCGCGGCGCCCAGCCAAATCATGCCGCCAAAGGCCACCAAAAGGAGCGGCAAGCTCATGAACGCGGCCTTATGGTCCAGCACCCAGCGCAGCATGCGGGGATACCCTCGCTGGAACAGCTGGAAAAACAGCATCACGCCGCCGATAAGTCCGGCCACGAAGATGATGTTGCGCAGGTCGCCCTTCTCCGGCCCAAGGGGCATCCAGTTTTCGGCAAGCACAATGCCCACCAGCAGGATGACGCCCACGTTTTCGCTGTAGCCCACAAGGCGCTCAATGCGCGGCGGGAGCGACGGCCCAACCAGCCTGTGCACCGCCGGCACGATGAACAACAGCCCCAGCCACCACGTAACCAGCACACTCACCGTCACACCGGCGGCCAGCATCAGCGCGCAGCGCATCCACTCGCCAAAGCGTGTGCAGGGCTTCTTCCTGCGCTGGAAGATGAGGTGCGCGAGGGCCGGGAGCACGGTCAGCGCGACAATAATGGAGGCGATAAGGGCGAAGGTTTTGGTGTAGGCCAGCGGCTTGAACAGTTTGCCCTCTGGCCCATCCATGACGAACACGGGCAGGAAGCTGACAATGGTCGTGGCTACGGCGGTCATAATGGCTCCGCCCACCTCGGACGCGCCTTTGTAGATGAGGCCGAGCCGCCCCTCCCCGGCGCGCGCATGCTCGAACTTTTTCAGGATGTTCTCGCAAATGATGATGCCCATATCCACCATGGTACCGATGGCAATGGCTATGCCGGACAGCGCCACGATGTTGGCGTCCACGCCAAAGAGCTTCATGGCGATAAAGCACATCAAGACCGCCATAGGCAGCAGCGAAGAAATAAGCAGCGAACTGCGCAAATGCATCACCGCTATGAGCACCACAAGGATGGTGATCAAAATCTCCTGCGTCAGCGCGGTATCCAGCGTGCCCAGGGTTTCGCCAATCAGTCCGGAACGGTCATAGAAGGGAACAATGGTGACCTTGCTGACCGTGCCGTCCTCCAGCACTTTGGAGGGCAAGCCCGGGGATATCTCGTCAATTTTGGCCTTAACGTTTTTAATGACCTGCAAAGGATTCTCGCCGTAGCGCGCCACCACGACGCCGCCCACGGCCTCGGTGCCGCCCTTGTCCAGCACGCCGCGCCGCAGCGCAGGACCAAGTGACACCCGCGCCACGTCCGACACGCGGATGGGCACGTTGTTCACCACCTTGATGACGGCCTTTTCAATGTCCCCCAGCTTCTTCACAAAGCCGATACCGCGGATGAGGTACTCAACGCTGTTGACCTCGATACTGCGCGCGCCAACGTCAAGGTTGGACGCCTTCACAGCCGAGAACACATCCTGAAGCGTCACCCCGGCGGCGCGCATGGCGTCCGGGTCCACGTCAATTTGGTACTCCTTGACGAAGCCGCCAACCGAGGCCGCCTCGCTCACGCCTTCGGCAGACAGCAGCGCGTAGCGCACGTACCAGTCCTGAATACTGCGGAGCTCGTCGGGGTCCCAGCCGCCGGTGGGGTTGCCGTCCTTGTCGCGGCCTTCCAGCGTGTACCAGTACACCTGCCCCAGTGCGGTGGCGTCCGGCCCAAGGGTGGGCTGCACGTCCTGCGGCAACGTGCCCGGCGGCAGACTGTTGAGCTTCTCCAGCAACCGCGAGCGCGACCAGTAGAACTCCACATCCTCATCAAAGATGACGTAGATGGTGGAGAAGCCAAACATGGAATAACTGCGCACCGTCTTCACACCCGGAATGCCCAAAAGCGCCACGGTGAGCGGATAGGTGACCTGATCCTCCATGTCCTGCGGGGAGCGCCCCTGCCACTGGGTAAAGACAATCTGCTGATTTTCGCCAATGTCCGGGATGGCGTCCACGGGGACGGGGTCGCGCGGCATGTCGCGCACGTTCCAGTCAAAGGGCGCAACCATCACGCCCCAGCCAAGGGTAAACAGCACCAACAGCATAACCACCAGCTTCTGCTCCAAGCAGAAGCGGATAACCTTGTCCGCCAGTGTTCGCGCCTCAAGGGGGGAGTCGTTTTTGTGTGTCATGCTTCCACTCCCCTACCGCGCAAGCTGCTGGGTGACTTCGCCGCAACGGAGCATGGCCGCCCCGAAGTACGGATTCCGCACGGTTTCATTGCGCTGGAGCCATGTTGCGCCCTCGTAGTCGAAGGCCATGGGGCAGAACATCTCGTACACCGGTCCATCAGCGGCCACGCCCAGCTTCTGCACGGCCTGCGTCAGCCCGGCGGAAACCGGCTCAAACCCGGCGCGGATGTCCACCAGCCCCTGCGCGTCGCGGATGGTGTCCAGACCGCCTGTCATGGTGGCAAGGGCCTGCGTCCACGCCGCGTGCGAGGGGCCGCTCAGGGTGGCGGCGTCCAGCTTGGTCAGCGCCTCGGCAAGGCGTGCGGCGGCGGCTTTTGCGCCGTCGGTGTCGTCCTCGGCAAGGGCCTGAGCCAGCGCGTCATAATGCGCATAGGCCTCGCCAAGCCCGGTGCGGAACGCCTGCGGCGCGGTGAGGTCCTGCTCCGCGGAGCCAACGCCAAAGGCCCCGCGCACGGCGGCATAGTGCCCCTGCATCTCCGCAAAGATGTGCTCCAAGCGCTCCTCGGTGGCGGCTTCCGCGCCAAGGATGGCGTCGTTGCCAAGGCGCATGGAATACTCGCGCCAGATGCGCGCGGCGTCGCCCTCAAGGTCGCTGCCATCAATCAGACGCAGTTCCTTGTTAAAGCGCCCAAAAGCAAGGTGGGTCTGGCTGAGGTCCTTGGATGCAACGGCCTGCTTTACGTCCGTAAAGGTCTTGTCCAGCAGAATGAGCTTGGAGGCGAACAGCGGCGGCACCTCGCCTGCCGCAGTCGCCGGGGCGTCAGGATTCATCATGCTGGGGCGGGCGATAATCTGCACCGCGCTATCAATCTTGAAATTGCCTTTGGTCACCACGTGCTCACCGGCCTTGAGGCCGCTTTTCACGATGTAATATTCGCCGGCGCGCGGCCCAAGGACCACCTCGCGCCCTTCAAACACGCCCTCACGCGCGGGGTCGGCCACGTACACCACGGCGCGCTTGCCCGTGATGAGGGGCGCAGATGCCGGAATGACCAGCGGCGCCTTGGCGCCGTCCTCGTCCGCGCCGGGTTTCTTCTGTGTGGCATGCACCAGCATGCCGGGTTTCAAACTGCCGTCCGGATTGGGGACGGACAGGCGCACGCGTACGGTGCGGGTCTTCTCGTTAACCAGCGGGTCAATGTAGACGACCTC
This sequence comes from Desulfobaculum sp., assembly GCF_054921475.1. Classification (NCBI taxonomy): domain Bacteria; kingdom Pseudomonadati; phylum Thermodesulfobacteriota; class Desulfovibrionia; order Desulfovibrionales; family Desulfovibrionaceae; genus Desulfobaculum; species Desulfobaculum sp. Next base: position 6,699 of record NZ_JBUDSW010000090.1, read on the forward strand.
GCCGCTGAAGACCTTGCCGGGGTAGGCCTTGGTCTGAAACTCGACCATGCGGCCGATATCCACCCATGGCAGGTCCGTTTCATAGGCCTCCAGCACCACCCACACCTGCGAAAGATCGGCAATGGAATAGATGCTGGCGCCGGTTTTTACGTACTGGCCCTCGTTCACATCCTTGCCGATGACCACGCCGCCCTGCGGGGCGTACAGGGTAATGTGGTCGCTGGCTTCGCCGCGCCGTGCAACCTTGTCTATCTGCGCCCGCGTCAGTCCCAGCAGGCGGAGCTTTTCCCGCGCGGCCTTTTCCGTACGCGCGGCGCTCTCCTTCACAAGGTCAAGGGAACTGCCCTGCAATTCCCTCACGGCCTTGATGGCCTGAATCAGCTCGGCCTGCGCCGTCAGCAATTCCGGGCTGTAGATGGACACCATGGGCTGGCCTTTTTTGACCACGCTGCCGGTGTAGTCCACATACATTCTGTCGATGCGGCCCCCGGTCCACGCGGTGATGTTGCCAACGCGCGTTTCGTCGTACTCCACCTTGCCGACCATGCGGGTCTGCACGGCAACGTCCATGCGCCGCGCCTCGTCCACAGTTATCCCGGCCAGCTTTCGCGCCTCCGGCGAGAGGGCAATCTCGCGCAGGCTGGCGCGGTCGCCATCTCCGGAGCGCTCCAGCGGAATAAGGTCCATAAAGCAGATGGGGCATTTGCCCGGCTCCGGCAGTTGAATCTGCGGATGCATGGAACAGGTCCAAACGACCTCCCCCTCTTCCGTCACACTGACGTCCACGCCGTGGCCTTCGTGACTCTGGGTGGCGTTTTGTGCGTCCTGACGCACCTCTCCGGGGCCGGAGCCGTCTCCGCCGCCCAGGGCGTAGCCCGCAGCAAAAGCCGCCAACACCAGCGCCACCACGGCGATGCGTCGTTTTGAACCCATTACAGACATACTCTCTATCCTTCACACGCTCCGGGGCTTGAGCCGGAGCACAATGGTTATCAATCCTGCGGGAGCAGGGAACCGTGGAACTCGCACGGCAACTCTCTGCCCACCAATGTTTCCATCTCCGCCATGCGCTGGGCTTGGTCCGTCACCGCGCGGTAGTAGGCAAGCTGCAGTTCCAATATGGTCTGCTCCGCGTCGATAAGGTCCAGCGCGGAGCCGTTCCCGGTCATGAAGGCCTCCACCACCACGCCCAGCGCCTGCTTGGCCTTGGGGATGAGGGTCTTCTTGTACAGGTCAATCTTGCGGCCCGCGTCCTCGTAGTTGTACAGCGCCAATTCCAGGTCCGCCCGAAGCTGACGCTCCAACCCGGCGCGGCTGCGGCGCGCGGCGCGCAGCTTGGCGCTTTGCTCATCCACGGCGGCCTTTCGCGCATCCAGCCACAGCGGCACATTCACGGACATGGACACCATCACCGGGTTCTGGCCGTCACCAGTCATGCCGGGACTGCGCGAGTCGTCCACCTCCGTGGACTCCAGCCCAAAGGTGAAGTCCGGCAGGTAATTGCGCTCGGCAAGGCGCTTTCCGGCTTCCGTCTTGGCCGTCACCGTGTCCCAGTAGGCAAGCTCGGGATTCTGCGAGGCCAGCTGAGCCACAAGCCCTTCTTTCTCTTCGGTGATGCACATCACGGGGACGGACGGCGGCAAGGGGATGTCCTCCCCGGCGGGCCGGTCCAACAACGCATTCAGCGTTGCGGCCTGCGGCCTGCTCAGGGCGCGCAGGGACCGAAGGCGGTCCTCCAGTTTGCCAAGCTCCACCTGCGTGCGGATCACCTCGCCATGCCCAGCGGCGCCCGCCGTGTAGCGGACCGTGGCAATCTTCTCCATGTACTTGATGAGTTCGATGGCTTCGCGCGTGGTTTCAATGGAGCGGGCAAGGTAGGCGTACTCGTAATAGGCCTTTTTCACCTTGGCGAAGGTTGCGAGCTTTAGCGCGTCGAACTTCGCCTTCAGGCCATCGGCCTCGCGCAGGGCCACCTGCCCCTTGAGGCTCAGCTTGCCGAAAAATGGCAGCGACTGAGACAGCCCGTACTTATAGCGGGCGGGGCCACCGCGCGTTTCCAGCGGCGTGGTGTAGTAGGCAAAGCTCAGGCGCGGGTCCGGCAGGCTTTCGGCCTGCGTCACCCGCTCCACTGCCGCACGCCACGACGACAACGCCGCGCGCAGCTCATTATTGCGCTCTGCGGCTTCCATCAAATACGCGCGCAGTTCGCGCAATTCCCCGCGCCCGGCCATATTCTGGCCCACCTCTGCGGCGTCAGCCGGGGGTGTGGTTTCCTCCTGTGCGGATGCCAGCACAGGAAGGAGTACGGCGCACAGGGCAAGAAAAACCCCTCCCCGCGCCGCCGGATTCAACAATATTTTCAGTACATTCATAATCTCTCCCTTTGGCGCCCAAAGTCCAATATCCATGCCAGCGGCAGAAAACGCCCGCATTCCCGACTATTATAGTCAGAATTAAAACACAAGCGGACTGCACGGATGTGCAATATGTGCAATCCATTGCACAGCCTGTGCACGGGCACTTGTGCACAGGGTACCACATCATGCGGGCAGATGAAGGAGAATCGGGACGAGGAGAGGGGAAGCAGGAAGCAGCACAGGGACGCTGTACAGACGCGGCATTTGCCCAAGGCGTGGGCATGCATAAAAAAAAGGGGACGCATGGTGCGTCCCCTTTGCTCTCGTATCCGGGCGTGGTTTATTCAGCCGCTTTGGGCTGCTGCACCGCGCCTTGGTCGATGATTTTGTCGGATTGATCCTTCATGTGCCGGGCGTGGTACTTGCCAACAGGCAGCGCCGCGTAGGCCCGGTAGTTGGCGAGCTTGGCGTAGGGAACGTAGTCCGCCGCCGCGCAATTCACCGCCGTCACAACAGCCTTCAGCACCAGCGAGAGGGGATCCGCGCCGCCGCCACCGGACAGGTCCACCACCACGGTGCCGTTGTACTTCCACAGCACGCGGTTGGTCGTGGTGGAGCGGATTTCACTATCAAAGGACACCGTCAGGTTCCCAGCGATGACCATGTAGACAAGGTCCCACTTGCGGATTGTCGTAAACAGCACGGCGTCCGCGCCGAAGTATTCCTTAAATTTATTCACAGGCAGGTTGTACAGCATCTCGGTGTCGTACACGCCCTCCTGCTTCAAAATCTCATCGGTAATCGGCATGGGGAACGTGTAGTACCCACTCTGGGACAGTGGCTCCTGAATGGTGGTGGAGTAATACTGCTTGGCGTCCGCCGCCGTGCTTTGGTTCATGGGCGGCAGAAGAAGGATGGACGTCGGCTCCTCCTCATACATACCGGGGAAGCGGTCCTGCTTAGTCACCGTCTTGGCGCAGCCGCCAAGGAGCACGGCGCACAGGACCACAGCCATAAGCCGTACAGACATATGCATTTTCATTCTTCCTCACTCCCCTACTTATCGCTGGCAGGTGCTTCTGCCGTTGTTTTCGCGGGAGTGGTCTCCGCAACCGTTCCAGCTTCGCTCTGCTCCTCGCCGGCGGGGGCGGCTACCTGCTCTTCGGCGTCGCCCTCGTGGGTCTGCGTTTTGGCGATAAGGCGCTCCATGAAGATGCGGGATTCCGGATACAGTTCCTTTTCCAGCGTAAAGTACTTCACGGCTTCATCGGTCTGCCCGGCCTTGAGCTTATAGTAGCCATATTCCGCATAAATGCCCGGCGGAACGGCCTTATTCAGCCTCTTGGACTGCTCGATAACGGATTCAATGCTCTGCACATGCGTCGCCAGCGTTTCTTCGGTAGGAGACTGCATATACTGATAATACGTTTCCGAATAATCGCCCCAGTAGTAAATTCCGGTCTTCTGGCAGCCAGCCAGCATAAGGATGCTCAGCACAGCGGCAAAAACAGCAATCGTGGTCGCTTTCATTACGGAACCTCAATCTCCCGGGTGGTGTGATTGCCAAGCAGCAGCACGCGTTCCAAAATCGTCTGGCCGTCACGGACCAAGCGGATGGTATGCTTGCCGGGGTCGATTTCGTAATGGACTTCGGAGCTTTTTGCCCGCTTATTGCCCATGGAATCCGTATAGTAATGCGGGCCAAGCTCCACAGGTCCCTGCCCGTCGATGTATGCCTGCACGCCTTCCGTCTCGCCCGTGAACCACAAGTACGCCTTCGGGTCCGGGGAAACAGTGCCTTCCTTATAGCCGCAGCCGCCAAGGCACAGGGCCGAGAGCGCCACAGCGCAAGCGATGAGTACGAGTGTTTTTTTCATAATCAAACGCATCCTTACTTGGCTTCCTGCACAAGCAGGGTCGAAAAGTCCGCGCCCTTGGCGATGGAGCCGCTGGCAACCTCGCAGAACGACACTTCATTCTTGGGCGTATCGCCCGTCGTCGTCACCACACGAATCGTTGCGATTTCTTTTCCGGGCAGCGTCACCGGCATATTGGTCTGCGGGTTCGTGATGGTCTTGCCCTTGCGCATCACGCGGAACGTATCACCCGCCTTGATGCCCTGCGTCGCGCCGCCGCCAATCACGTAGTATCCATCGGCCTTGGTCAGGATGTAGCTCTGCCACGGCTTGTCCATCAGGTTCTCAATAACGTTGGACGACAGGTTCACAATGGCGGCCTCAAGGGCCTTGTCGTTCAGGGTGGAGTCGTACCCGGCACGCGCGCCAACGCCAAATACCGAGCCAGCCTCGGACGAGGACAACCCTTCGCCTTCCTCCGCGTACAGGACTTCGCCAGTGCGCACGTCCACCAAGCGGATGTGGACCTTGGCAAAGGCGGCCTGCTCCTTGGTCCGGCTAAAGATGCCGACCTTGCCGACTTCCTTTCTGCCAAACTCCGTCACAGAGCCAACAATCAGGTAGTCGGCCATGTTCTTCAGGGGCGAAGCGTCGCCCATCTCAAGCTCCTTGGAAATCTTGGACAGGTCCGCACGCTCCAGAAGGATGAACTTCTCCGTGGAAAGCAGCACGGCAGACAGGATATCCACAGCCTGCTTGCCGATGGGGTCGTTGTCCTTGTCGATAAAGAAGCTCTGGCCGTACTTGGTTTCGTTGGTGAAGCGCCCGATGGCGACCTTGCGCTTCAGCCCCTTGTACGGCGAGGCCTTTTCCGCCTGGATGGTCTTGCTCACCACCGGCTTCGACTTTGGCACCTTCTGGACATCCGGCTTGGACACCGTGGCGCAGCCAGAGGCCAACACAACGGTTATCAGGCAGCACGCCAGCAGAAAATAACGCTGCATACTCACTCCTTACGATTGAAAATTTACGACGCGGCAACCTATATCAACAACCACAACGCATCAAGCCTGAAATCATTGCGGTATTGATTGTTACTCCGCAAAAGGCTGCCCCAATCCCCCAAATGCTTTCATGAGCACATTTTCATACATATCCGCCCCAAAACGCGGCACAACCCTCTCGCCCCCGGCCAGTGCCACCTGCTTGCCGAGCAGTCGCAAAAAACGCTATACGGCCCCTACACAGGCCCCGGACATTCACCCTAACCACCGCACAAGCACCGTCATGACTCCCGCAATCAAAGCAGCCAAGAAAGCCAAAATTTCCTTTCAGATTCACGAGTATCACCACGATCCCTCGGCCACGTCCTACGGCGCGGAAGCCGCAGAAAAGCTGGGCGTTGCCCCAGAGCGCGTCTACAAGACGCTCGTCACCGCGCACGGCACCAAGGACCTCGTCGTTGCCATTGTTCCCGTGCTGCAGCATCTGAACCTCAAGGCGCTGGCCAAGCACCTCGGCGTCAAGAAAGTCGCCATGGCGGACACGCAAGCCGTCCAGAACACCACCGGCTACATTCTCGGCGGCGTCAGCCCCCTCGGCCAAAAAAAACGTCTGCCCACCGTCATCGACGCCTCCGCAGAGCAGTACGACACCATCTTCGTCAGCGCCGGACGCCGAGGCATGGACATCGAACTCGCCCCAAGCGACCTCCTCGCCCTGACCACAGCCACCTACGCCGACATCGCCAAAGACTCCCGCTAAAGCCCAGCGCGGCGCGACGCGACGCGGCGTCAGGTGACGCCGGGTGTGGCCTACCGCGTGCTGGTGCCACGCTTGTGTTACCTCCGGTGGCTTAAGGACTCCGTCCTTAAGAATCCTGCGTGCGCACAGGCCGGGTGCGCGTAGAGGGAACTGCCGTCACCCCTGACAACTCCCG
>NZ_JBUDSW010000091.1:0-12758 GCF_054921475.1 Desulfobaculum sp.
CCTTTTTTGGGGGCGGCTTCCGCACCCAAAAACCTGAGGATTGTTAAGGGAATCATTCCCTTAACCCGCCGGAGGCAAATCTCTTCGCATGAAGTCTGACATTAAAGATGTTCCGGCGCCCTCAAGTCTGCATTCTGGATGGCAACAGGCACAGCGTGCACGATGTGGAGGCTGACGTGAAATATGTCAATCCATACCTTACGTGCTACTGCGCAACAGGGCGTTTTCTCTGACTCTGTAGCCATATACAAGGCCAACGAACGGAAGGCGAAGGCCCTGCTGTTGTGCGCGGATATGGCGTGATATGAAGGCTGGAGTGCGGGCGGGGAATGGACGCGGGGGAATATGGGTGCGTTTATAGGGATAACGTCATACTTTGACGATGGGGATGTATAACGCCGCTGCGTCTACGGTGCGGGGCGAGGCTGTAAAAAGAACAAAAAATACGGGAACAGGCAGAGCCTGCTCCCGTATTCCCTTCCATATACGAAACTCAAATTACGAGAAATGCACGTCGCGGTACAGATGCTCCTGCGAAGTGAGAGCATTCTTCATGCTGGAGACGTGCACAAACATGCGTTCAAAGGCAAGATGCGGGTCGCGTCGCATCATGGCTTGGAATATTTCCTTATGTGCCTTGTCGTTATGTACGTACGGCTCGGTAAAATCCACCATCTCTGAAAACATGCGGGTAAAGTTCATAAAGCTCCTTATGGAGACTTCATAGAACGGGTTTCCGCTGAGTTTGCCAAGGTAGACATGAAACGCAATGTTGTTGTCTGTCTTTTCTGCGAGGTCATCGCCTGTTGCCACCTTTTCATTAAGGTCTGACAGATGCTGCAGATCGGTTGTTGTTGCGTTCATGGTGGCAAGGCGGGCCACTTCGGGCTCAATAAGCAGGCGCGCGCTGAGCAGATGCTCTATCTTCATGCGCCCCATGAGGATGAGATCTTCAAACACACTGCCCATTTCCTTGGATTCCACCACATTCTGGACGAACGTCCCACCATTCTTTCCGCGTTTTGAAATGAGGTACCCTTTGGTCTTGAGAATACTGAGAGCCTCTCGAACCATCGGGCGGCTCACACCAAAGCTGTGCGCCAGTTCTTCCTCTTTTGGAAGCAGGTCCCCCGGGACATACTTTTGAAGCAGAATATCCTGCTTCAACGAGGCCACAATATCATCGCAACGTGTCGCGCTGCGCACCTTCACCTCCACCGTGCTTTTCTCTGACATGTCAATCTCCTTCCAGTGTAAACTGATACATCATAGGCATTATGTCAAACAATTAATTTGATGCCTTACCCATTCTCGCAGCCCTCGCCATCCCTCTTGCAAAATCCCGTAATTAAAGGCCTTTCGCAAATTCCATACTGAATAAGTTCGGATATCGTATGGAGAAAATAGCATATTAATCACAAAAAAACTGTCAGCCCGTTGACAAAAAGTCATACTTTAAATAGTCCTGAACTCAACACAAGCTGATCACGGGCTCACGCTACGATTTCTTAACGCGCCACTTCTCAAGGAGAATGAGTCATGAATCCCATTAAAGAGTTCTGTACCAGACCAGCTGGCGACGCTGTGGTCATGCAGGGCAACATCGCCTTCGCCGTTGGTTGCGTACGGGCGGGCATCCACTCCGTGGACGGCTACCCCGGAACGCCCAGCACTGAAGTCATCGACAAGGGCCTGCGCCATGTTCAGGATATGATTTCCACGCATTGGTCCGTCAGCGAAGCCACGGCAACGGCCGTGGGATTCGGACACAGCCTCGCCGGTGAGGACAGCGTTGTCACCATGAAGATTCCCGGCCTGTACCAAGCAGGCGACACCTTCAGCAGTGCAGCATTTTTCGACAAGCAGCGCGGCGCGCTCGTGTACTATGTGGCCTCGGACTTTACGCCCAGCTCCACCCAGCACCTTGTGGACCCGCGCCCCTTCATCAAAAGCTGTTTCACCCCCATCATCGAACCCAGAGACCATCAGGAAATGCACGAGGTTGCGGAAATTGCGGCGGACATCAGCCGCGAGTTCAAAACCCCCGTGGTGGTTATGCCCAGCGGCACCCTGTGTCACAGCGAAGGTCTTGTCAGACTTAAAGAGCAGCAAACCCGCGAGCGTCTCGTCCCGGACGTTCCGCTCAAGGCCTTCAACACCCTGCCCGTCAGCGCCCGCAGGCATTATGATTCCGTTCTGACGGAGCGCATGCCCGGCCTCATCGAGATGGTGGAAAACAGCCCCCTGAACCGCTGGGAGAAGGGAAACGGCAAGCTCGGCGTCATCACCTACGGCGCAACGGAACTCATGGTCCGCGAGACGAAGCTCGCCCTTGGTGTGGACATGGACATCCTGTCCCTCGGCTTCACCAACCCCCTGCCCATGAACCGCATCGCCGAATTCTGCAAGGCCATCGACGGCCCGGTGTACGTCATTGAAGACGGCTACCGCTACGTGCAGGAAGAGCTGCAGCGCGCGGGGCTCTCTGTCCTCGGCAAGGCGCCGACGGACACCCGCACGGAGTGGACGCCAGAAGCCGTAGCCCAGACGCTGGGGCTGGAGCTTCCCAAGCAGAAGTCCCTGTCCGTCGCGCCGTTGAACCGCCCGCCCATGATTTGCGCGGGCTGTCCCTACCGCCTGTTTGGCGAAACCGTGAAGAGCCTGCGCAAGAAGGGCAAAATTGAAGCCTGCTTCGGCGACATCGGCTGCAACACGCTGCTGTACTTCATGGATACCGTAGATACCTGCGTAGCCATGGGCGCAAGCGAAAGCAACCGCGCCGGGTACGTTATCTCCAATCCGGATAAGGCCTCGAAATGCATCAGCCTTCTCGGCGACGGCACGGAGTGCCACAGCGGCCTTGACAGTACCCGAAATTCCCTTTTTCACCAAGTTCCGGGCGTAAAGGTCATACTTGATAATGAGTGGACCGCCATGACCGGTGGTCAGCCCGGTCCCACCTCGCCCGAAAACCTCGCTGGCACGCCCAATACATTCAATTTGCAGGACACGCTTAAGGCCCACGGCGCGCGGGTTGTGGAAGTCAGCGGCTATGACCGCAAGAGCATCCGCAAAGCCCTGACCGCCGCCCTGCAGGACGCTGAAGACGGCCACCTGACCACCCTTGTGGTCAAGGGCACCTGCATCCGCAAGGTCCCCAAATCCGCCTACGGCACCAAGATGACCGTGGACGCAGAGCTGTGTAAGCGCTGCGGCATGTGCCAGATTTGCCCCGGCATTCAGGCCGACGACGAGGGGCTGCCCTCCTTCAACAACCTGTGTACGGGCTGCGTCAGCCAGACGGCCGCCTGCTCGCAGATGTGTCCCGTTGGGGCCATTTCGCCCCTCAAGAAGTCTGACAAATCACAATCCGCCAAGCCACAGTTGCCCGCCGCCCCCGAATCGGTAGAGACGCCCGACCTCTCGTCCCTTACCCTTCCGGAAAAAATCGCCGTCGCAATCCGCGGCGTGGGCGGTCAGGGCAATCTGTTCTTTGGCCGCGTTCTCACCCAGCTGGCCTTCCTGGCCGGATACGACGACACCAACGTCGTCAAGGGCGAGACCCACGGCATGGCCCAGATGGGCGGCCCGGTCATCTCCACATTCAGTTGCGGCAAGGTCTGCTCCCCCATCCTTCTGCCCGGCACGGCGGATTGTCTGGTGAGTATGGAGCAGAGCGAAGTACTCCGCCCCGGTTTCCTCGACATGCTGCGCCCGGACGGCACCATCCTGCTGGCAGGCACGCAGGTGCTCCCCTACGGCGCGGGGCGCGAGGACTACCCCTCTGCCGAGGCACTCAGCGCCGCCCTTGACGGCTACAACGTTGTGCATCTGGATGTGCTGGGCAAGGCCATGGACCTAGGCGACACCGTAGGCCGCAGCGCCAACGTGGTGATGATAGGCGCCATGAGCACCCTTGGACCGTGGAAGGAATTCCCGGCCGAACTGTGGCTTGCCGCCTTGCAGAAAGTCAGCCCCACGCCCGCCATCTGGGCCGCCAACTACGCGGCCTTCAACGCCGGAAGAGACATGCTCTAGAGGCCGCCGGGCAGGAGGCGTGATCCTCCGGCCTTCTGCCCGCACCTCCCACGCAGAATCAGGAGAACCGACATGAAGATGAATATGGGCACCTCCATCGACTTCGACGCCATCACGGACCTGCTCACAGGCGTGCACCGTGAAGGGCGCTCCACCCTCTTCGAGTACGAGGTGTACAACCTGCTCGGCAATTCCGGAGCGGAAACCCCGCCCAAGTGCGTGCTGCTTCCCACCGGCGCGCGCACCTCGGACGACGAACTGCTCGCCCTGCCCGGGGACAAGGTTGTCCTCAAAATCGTCTCGGAGCACATCGTCCACAAGACAGAAGTCGGCGGCGTCCGCGTTGTGGATAAAGACGCCAACGCCATCCGCTCCGCCGTGCGCCGTATGCTCTACGACGTGCCGCGCAAGTTCGCGCAGGACATCACGGCCAACCCCGCCCACGCCCCAAAAGCCTACGACGGCCTCACAGGCGAAGAACTGGAAAACGCCATACACAGCGACATCAAGGGCGTGCTGATGGTCCAGTTCATGCCCCCGGACTCCAGCGCCTTTGGCAACGAGCTTATCGTCGGCCTGCGCAACACGCGTGAATTCGGCATGGTTATCAGCGCCGGACTCGGCGGCACGGATACCGAACTCTACGCCAAGCGTTTCCGCAAGGGCCAAGCCATTGTCGCGGCCTCGTGCGAGCTTATGACCGGCGAGGAATTCTTTGAGCAGTTCAAGCGCACCATCTCGTACCGCAAACTGGCGGGCCTCACCCGCGGCCAGCGCCGGGTGGTCACGGACGAACAGCTTATGGAATGCTTCTCGTCCATGATCGAAATGGGACGCCACTACTCCGCCGCCAACCAGGACGCGCCCGTCAGTATTGAGGAAATGGAGATCAACCCCTACGCCTTTACGGATTTCCTCATGGTGCCGCTGGACGGCATGTGCCGCTTCTCGCACCCCGAAACGCCGGAAAACTCCCGCCCCGTGGCGAAAATCCACAACCTGCTGCATCCCGAGAGCATCGGCATTGTCGGCGTCTCGACCAAACGGCGCAACTTTGGACGCATTATCCTCGACAACATCCTTGCCGAGGGCTTCCCCAAGGACAAAGTCTGCGTCCTCAAGGACGGCGCGGACGAAGTAGGCGGCGTGCCGTGCTATCCGGACATTGCCTCCCTGCCGCACAAGCTGGACCTGCTGGTGGTGGCCATTGCCGCTGCCCATGTGCCGGACCTTGTGGATGAAGTGATCAAACGCGACGCCGCCAACAGCGTGATGCTCATCCCCGGCGGCATTGGCGAAACCGAGGAAAGCCGCGAGCGCGCGGAAAAAATCATCGAGGCCATCAACGACGCCCACGCCACCGAAGGCGGCGGCCCGGTCTTCATCGGCGCCAACTGCATGGGCGTGGTCTCGCACCCCGGCAAATACGACACGTGGTTCATCCCGGACGAAAAGCTCCCCAAGGACCGCGAGCGCTCCTACCACCGCTCCGCCTTCATCAGCCAGAGTGGCGCGTTTATGCTCCACCGCATCAGCCAGTGCCCGGAGCTGAACCCCGCTTACATGCTGTCCATCGGTAACCAGACGGACCTGACCCTTGGCGACCTGATGAAATACTTCATGGATTCCGACGAGGTAGACGTCATCGCCGTGTACGCCGAGGGCTTCAACGACCTTGACGGGCTGGAATTCTGCGCCGCCGTGCGCGAAGCGGTGCTCGCGGGAAAGGAAGTCATCTTCTACAAGGCCGGACGCACTCCGGAAGGCAAAAACGCCACCAGCGGCCACACGGCCTCCCTCGCGGGGGACTACATGGTCTGCGAATCCTGCGTGCGCGCCGCTGGCGCCACCGTGGCCCGCACCTTCTCGGAATTTCAGGACATCTTCCTGCTGGCCGAGAACCTCTCCGGCAAAGCTGTCACCGGCAACCGCCTTGCCGCCGTCAGCAGCGCAGGCTTTGAGGTGGTCGGCATGGCCGACTCCATCCACTCCGACGACTACGCCATGCGCCTTGCCTCCTACGCCCCGGAGACGAAGGAGAAAATCAGCGCAATTCTGGAATCCAAGCGCCTCCAGAGCCTTGTGTCCATTGCCAACCCTCTGGACATCACCCCTTCCAGCGACGACGAGGCCCACGCCACCTTGGCCGAAGCCCTTGTGGAGGACCCCAACGTGGACGCCCTGGTCATTGGCCTTGGCCCCATGGGTCCGTCCATGCACACGCTGAAAGATACAGACAACCCCATGTTCGACATGGCCGACCCCGGGAGCATTGTCTCCATCATCGGCGAAAAGGCCCGCACATGGACGAAACCGGTCATCGGCATCATTGACGGCGGCCGCCTGTTCAACCCCATGCGCGATGCCATCAACTCGTACGGCATCCCCGTCTTTTCCACCTGCGACCACGGCGTAGCCGCGCTGGCCCTGTATCTGGAGGCCCGCCTTGCCGCTGAGCGCATGAGAAAAGCGGAGATTGACGACTGACCACAGGGAGAGGCTTCAGGACGAACGTCTCGGACGCCCGCCCGGAATTATCAAGTTCCCTGCTGTCACTGCTGTTAAGTTTGCCTCTTGGTGAAAGATCTCAAACACTTCTAATTCTACGGAGAAGCCAGATGAGCAACGTCAAAGAACTCCTGACCCAGTTTGAACAGCACACTCCTAACATCGTCTTTGAATGGAACGATTCCGAAACCGACGCCCAAGGCTGGGTGGTCATCAACTCCCTGCGCGGCAACGCCGCTGGCGGTGGTACCCGCATGAGGAAGGGGCTGGACAAGCATGAGGTTGTCTCCCTTGCCAAGACCATGGAAATCAAGTTCGCCGTGTCCGGCCCGCAGATTGGCGGCGCCAAGTCCGGCATCAACTTCGACCCCACGGACCCCAGGAAGGAAGACGTCCTCAGGCGCTGGTACAAGGCTGTTTCGCCCCTGCTGAAGTCCTACTACGGCACCGGCGGCGACCTGAACGTGGACGAGCTGAAGGAAGTCGGTCCCCTTACTGAAATGTGCGGCCTGTGGCATCCGCTGGAAGGCGTGGTTAACGGCCACTTTGCCGACGACCACGACCTGCGCATCCAGAAGATTGGCCAGCTGCGCGGCGGCGTGTCCCTGCCCGTGTACTCCCCGCAGTACTCCCCGGACACCTCGCGCCGCTACTGCGTGGCCGACCTCATCACCGGCTGGGGCGTGGCCGAGTCCGCCCGCATCTTCTACGAGCTGTACGGCTCGTCCCTGAAGGGCAAGCGCGTCATCGTGCAGGGCTTTGGCAACGTGGGCGCCACCGCCGCCTACTACGCCGCCCAGAACGGCGCAAAGATCGTGGGCATTATCGACCGCGGCTGCGGCCTTGTGGAAAAGGACGGCCTCACCTTTGAGCAGGTGCGCGAGCTGTTCCTGAACCGCAACGGCAACACGCTGAACACCGAGCATCCCCTCTCCTGCGAGGAGACCCAGAAGCTCGTGTGGAACGTGGGCGCAGACGTCTTCATGCCTTGCGCGGCCTCCCGTCTGGTGACCATGGATAACCTGAAGGCCCTGAAGGCCAGTGGACTGGAGCTCATCACCTGTGGCGCAAACGTGCCCTTCAATGACAATGAAATCTTCTACGGCCCCACCGCCGAGTTTGCGGACCAGAACTTCAGTGTGATTCCGGACTTCATCGCCAACAGCGGCATGGCCAGAGCCTTCAACTACTTCATGAGCGCCAAGGTGGACCTCAACACCGAAGCCATTTTTGAAGACACCACCAACACCATCTACAACGCCCTCAAGGCCGTGCACGAGCACGCAACCGGCAAGACCGGCCGCACCGCCACCGCCCTTGAGCTCTTTATCAAGAAGATCATGAACTAACATTCAGCCACGGGACCTGCGCCGCCACGTTGCGGCGTGGGTCCCGCTCCACAGACCCAGACCGGAAATGTACCGCTTGCGCGCAAAGCACCATTGAGCAGCTCAGACCCCACTGGCCCATCGGCCTGTTGCCCCGGGCCACGATAAGGCACCGTCAGCATTCCAACCCACTACTACCACCCCAAGAGCTGTACAAAAGAGGACATCATGAAATCCCAATACCTCGGCGCCACGTGCATCGTGGCGGGGACCTCCATTGGCGCGGGCATGCTCGGACTCCCCATGAGCATTGGCTGTCTTGGCTTTACCATGGGCAGTTTGGCACTCTTTCTGGTCTGGATCATTGCCACGTATGCCGGATTGCTCCTGCTGGAGATCAACCTCGACTTTGGCAAAGGCGTGCACCTGAATTACATGTCCTATGCCGTGCTCGGCAGGCCCGGTCAGATTATCACCACCATCAGCGTGCTGTTTTTGCTCTACTGTCTGCTGGTGGCGTACATCACCGGCATGGGCAGCCTTATCTCCGGCAATACCAGCCTCAGTCAGCCAGTGGCGTCCATCCTCTTCACGGTCATAAGCGCCATTGTCTTTTACGCCGGAACAAAGGCTATCCTTTCCATCAACAACGTGCTGTTCATTTCCATGATTATTTCCATGCTGCTCAGCTTCACCAGCCTGGGCACCACGCTTGATTTTTCCAACCTCAGCCTTGGCAATGCGGACCAACGGATCTTTCTCCTTGCCATTCCTGTGCTGTTCACCTCCTTTGGATTCCAGACGTCCATCCCCAGCGTGGTGAACATTGTGGGAGCCAAGAAGAAGCCCCTTGTCATCATCATTACCCTTGGCAGCACCCTGCCGCTGGTGTGTTATCTGGCGTGGCTTATGGTCTCCCTCGGCGGCGTCACCCCGGACGCGCTGGCCGGCCTGAGCAACGTGGACCAACTTATCGGCATTCTCGGTCAAGGTACGCCGTGGATACAGAATGTCCTCTCCCTCTTCGCCCTCGTTGCCCTGCTGACCTCGTTCATCGGTGTATCCCTCAGCCTCTTTGACTTTGTGGCCGAGACCTTCCACCGCAAGAACGACCGCGTCGGCCGCGCCGGAACCAGCGCGATGATCTTCATCCCCACGCTCTGCGCGTCCCTGCTCGCACCGGATGGATTCATCAGCGCGCTGGCACACGCAGGAACCGCGCTCAGCGTCATCGCTATTCTTCTTCCCTGTGTCATGGCTTGGAAGATGCGCGTCAACGCCGAAGACAAGGTCTTCCAAGTCGCCGGCGGCCGCCCCGCTCTCGTCCTGAGCTTTCTGTGTGGCATCCTGATTATTACTGCCAACTACCTGTAGCCCGCAGACCATAGCGACCACCGGCAAAAGGGCCCCCTCCCACCGTGACGGGAGAGGGCCCTTTTCATTGCGGAGCGCATGGGGTGCTGGCGCGGGCCTTTGTGGCGTCAGCATGTGACGCAACACATCTGAAAGGTGGTCAAAAGCGGCCCCCGCACCCTGCTTGAGGCGTGCTCTTCCCTTCCTCGGCCTTACGGCTCAAAGGACCGCACACGGTCCACAAAGCGCCCAAGAAAGGCTTCATGGTCAGCGCTGGTGACCACGTGGACAGCCGGACCATTGCCGGAGTCTGTAAGAAAGGTTGCGTCGGGGCGCAGAAGGCGTGCTTCGTCAATATGCATGGTGCGAGTGGTGAACAGGTCGGGCCAGAGGACGACGGCGAGGGCGAGGGGGTCATGCATGTGCATACCGCTCAGGCCGCGCACATCGTGGCTCCAACGCATCCACGGCTGAGCGGCGCGGCGCAAAAAGCGCACAAGGGGGTCCACGCCGTCCCGCCACGGCTCCAGAGCACTTGGGGGCATGACGCACTGCATGGTGACGTTGGCGGGCACAATGGTCACAGGAATGCCGGAGGCAAAGACCAACTGCGACGCCTCGGGATCGTACAGCGGATTAAAGCGCAGAACATCGCGCCAGACCTCGGCGGGAATGTCAGGTGTGGAATCTTCCCAGCCCGCCTCGCCTTCTGGGCAGGGCCACGCACCGCCCATGTGCACAACTCCCGCCACCTGCGAAACCAGCTCCGGCTCCTGCTCGATGGCGAGGGCAAGATTCGTCAGCGACCCGGTGGCGACGATGACGAGTGTTCCAGGGTGCCGCCGCGCGGCTTCAATGATGCAGGCGGTGGCGGAATCCTCGGTCGGAACAACTGGCGGGGCGGGAATGGGGGGCACGTTCTCCCAAAGCAGCGAGGCCGCCGCATCGCGCTTGCTGTCCAGATACTGAAAATGCCGCGTCCTGTCGCGGCGAAGCGGCGCATCCGTGCCAAGGCCCTGCGGTACGGCCTCGCGGCGGGCCAGATGGAGCATGTAGCGCGTTGCCGCGTAGGACTCGGCCGCGCGGCAGTTTCCGGCGCACGCCGTACAGGCCACAAGCTCAAGCTCCGGCGAAGCAAGCGCCAGCCCAAGGGCCAGCGCATCATCCACATCCGCGGCAGGGATGCCGCACGCATTGTCCATATCAAGCAGTAGAGGGATAGGCATGTGTCCTTGTACCATGGACCCCGGCCGCTGAAAACATTGAACAACCCCAGCAAAGCGCGCGGCACGCGAACGGCGAGGGGGAAAGACGCCGCCCTCACCGTAGCGCGCCCAAGGCGCCACCCGGGAAGAACACGCAGGTTTCGTGGGACTCTGGCCCCGCGCCGGGCAAAAGCCGCCATACACAAAAGGGAAAACAGACGAAGGAAGCAGGGAAAGGCACACACGCGGCGGATTACACGCCGCTCGTCTCCTGCATAAGGTACATTTCGATGGATGACAGGACGGTCTGGAGCGCCTGCCGGAAGGCTTCCACTTTCTCGGTCATATCTGCCGTGCGCTGCTCGCGGAAGCACATTTCGGTCTGGTAGGACGCATCCTGCAAGCCATGCGCGCCAATGTTCCCGGCCACGCTCTTGAGGCTGTGGGCAAGGGCTGCGGCGCCCTCATAGTCGCCCTCGGCATGCTTGGCGGCAATGTCGTCCGCCATACCTGCGTACTGCTCACAGAATGACCCGAGCATGTCTTGGTACAGCGTGTTATTCCCCATGAAATGGATAAGCCCGCTCGGAACATCAAGGTCCGGGAGCCTCTCCATGGCGGGGGTGGAAAGGAGAGCTTCTTCCTCGTGGTCGCCTTCGCCAAGGGTGGAGTCGATAGTCATGGCTTGGCGAAGCTCTTGGTCTTCATACGTGCTTCCGCCATTGCTCATTTCCGTAGGCGCCTCGTAACTCCCCCGCCCTGCCCAATAGGCAATGAGGTCATACAGCTCCTGCGGGATAACCGGCTTGGAGATATGCGCCACCATCCCGGCGGCAAGGCTCTTTTCCCTGTCGCCACGCATGGCGTGCGCCGTCATGGCAATAATGGGCACGTCTCCCCGCTTGTCCGGCAAGGCAGAAATGCGCCGCGTGGCCTCGTAGCCATCCATCTCCGGCATCTGAATATCCATAAGGATGATGTCGAATTCCCGCGTTGAGGCGTACTCCACGGCCTGCACGCCGTTGCCTGCCTCCTCCACGACAATGCCGACGGATGTCAGCAATTCCCGCGCGAGGTCACGGTTGAACTCGTTGTCCTCCACCAGCAGAACCCGCACGCCCTTGAGGGTCTCCACCTCGCTCGGGGCATGCGCCTGATGCGCTTGAGGTTCCTCTCCTTCGCGGATTTCCTTGCCAAAGGCCTGCAAGGTTACGTCATACAACAGCGAAGGCGTTGCGGGCTTGAGCAGCAATCCGCCCAGGTCCATATCTTCAATCTGACGGGAAACCTCTTCGCGGCCATACGCAGTCATAATGATGATGACCGGCGTTTTGGGCAATTTCAAATCGTTCCGGATGTGCACCGCGACTTCCAATCCATCCATCTCCGGCATTTGCCAATCGACAATGGCAAGGTCAAAGGGATGGTCTGCCGATGCACGCAGAAGCTCCAGCGCCTCCGGGCCGGACGTCGCGGTCTTTACCTGAAAGGACAGGGACTCAAGGCAATTCTTGATGTAGGCGCAGCTGGTGAGGCTGTCGTCCACCACAAGCACATGCAGGTTGCGCAGGTCCTTGGGCATGGCAAGGTCATCAACGATGCTCCGCTTGCCGCTGTGGAATGCCGCACTAAAGGCAAAGGAGCTCCCATGGCCGGGAGTGCTGGTGACGGTGATTTCGCCGCCCATCATATCAACGAGCGCCCGCGAGATGGACAGCCCCAAACCGCTGCCGCCATAGCGGCGCGTAGTGGAAATATCCGACTGCAAAAACGGTTCAAACACTTGCTGAATCTGCGCCTTATTCATGCCGATGCCCGTATCGCGCACGGTAAAGCGAATCCATACCCGGTCGCCCTCGCGCCTTTCCGTGTCCACCTGAATGCAAATCTCGCCGCGCTTGGTGAACTTCACCGCGTTGCCGACAAGATTTTGAAGCACCTGCCCAAGGCGGAGCGGGTCGCCCTGCAAGTTATCCGGCACATCGGGCGAGATAGCCATGACGAACTCCAGCCCCTTGCGCTGGGCGGAAAAGGCCGTCACGTCCGCAAGCTGGTCCATCACGCTTTGCAGGCTGAACGGGATGTCCTCCAATTCCAGACTGCCGGACTCAATACGGGAAAAGTCCAAAATGTCGCCAATAACGCCAAGCAGCGTGCGCGAGGCCGACTCGGCCTTTTCCAGATACTGCTTTTGACGCGGGGTGAGCTTGGTTTTGCGGCACAGATGAATCATGCCGACAATGGCGTTCATGGGCGTACGTATCTCGTGACTCATGTTGGCGAGGAAGGCGCTCTTGGCCTGATTTGCGCTTTCGGCCGCGTCGCA
>NZ_JBUDSW010000092.1:0-12727 GCF_054921475.1 Desulfobaculum sp.
GGTGCGACCACATCGCCCGCATGTGGCCTGTGGACGGACTGGTGGGCGAAAACGGCGCGTTCTACTTCCGCTACGATGAGGCACACCGCCGCATGCTGCGCCGCTACGCCAAAACCGGCGAAGAACGCCGCGCCGACCGCCAGCGGCTGGAGCTTATCAAAAAGAAAGTCCTGTCCGCCTTCCCCTGCGCCGCTGTGGCCACGGACCAAGCCTACCGCGAGGCCGACCTCGCCATTGACTTTTGCGAGGATATCCCGCCCCTGCCGCAGGACGACGTACGCGGCATCGCCCGCATCTTCGCGGACTGCGGCGCGGAGGCCAAAATCAGCTCCATCCACGTCAACGGCTGGTTTGGCGGCTACGACAAGCTGTCCATGACCCGCATCCTGCTGGAGGAAGCCTTTGGCGAGGACCTCACCGCCATCCGCGAGCAGGTGGTCTACGCGGGCGACTCGCCCAACGACTGCCCCATGTTCGCCTACTTCCCCAACGCGGTGGGCGTTGCCAACGTCCGCGCGCTGGTTGACGACATGGACGCCCTGCCCGCATGGATTACCCAGTCCGAAGGCGGGCACGGCTTTGCCGAACTCGCCGCAGCCCTTCTCGCCGCCCGCTCCTAAGCGCGCCGTACCGATGCTTCCCGCCCCGCGCCACCAGCCGTCCTGACGGTTTCCGGCGCGGGGCACATGCCCATCCCCGCCCTTTTCCCGCGCACACCAGCCTCCACCGCCTATTCCCCCAAAACGCCACTCCCCCCTTGACACATTTGGACAACGAATATAGACAAATGCTTATAGCTTCTCATGCTCGCTCGCAGAGAACGCGACACGCCGTCGTCATACGGTTTGGCATACGTAGACGATGACAGCCGCGCGCCGTAGCCGTACAGGGGATGACGGACGCGGCGCGCGGGCAATCCTCTCCACCCGCGCGAAAGGCACACGCGCGGGCATGACGGCATGCACCTTCATCGGTGTTGGTCCCCCCAGACCACCCCTTCCGCACCCAGCGGCACCCCACACCGATGAAAACGCAAAGCGGCCCGAAGCCATAGGCTCCGGGCCGCTCTTGTGTGCGGGGAGATTGCGCGCCGAATCAGTTGGCGCCCTTGGTGGCGAGGCGTACCGCCTCCACCACATGGTGCACCGCGCTCAGGTTGTCCAGCGTGCGGTACAGGTGGGCGGAGTCGCGCACCTCGATGGTGAACAACAATTCGGAATTGCCGTCCACGTTGGACTTGAAACTGCCGGAATCAATATTCGCGCCCTGCTCCGTCAGCTTGGAGCAAATGGTCGCCAGCATGCCCGGCTCATTCTTACACACAATCTTGACCTTGGCCGGATAGGGCCGGTCCTGATCGCTCTCCCATGAGATATTGATGAGGCGCTCCGGCTCCATCTTGCCCATGTTCGGGCAATCCGTGGTGTGCACGGTCACGCCCTTGCCACGGCTGATATAGCCGATAATCGGCTCGCCGGGCAGCGGGTTACAGCACTTGGCAAAGCGGATGAGCACATCGTCCACGCCGTGGATGCGAATTTTGTCCGCGCTCTTGTCCTGCGTCTGCGCCGGGGGCTGTGATTCCTTGGCGCGGGCGTGCTGTTCCTGCTCCTTCTCTTCCTCCAGCTTGGGGTAGAGCTTATTCAGCACCTGCCGCGGGGTGAGACGGGAGTAGCCAACGGACGACAGCAGGTCGTCCACGGTCTTGAAGGAAAAGTCCTCGGCAACATGGTCAAACTGGCCCGCCTTCATGGCTTTGGCCACGTTGATGCCCATCTTGCGGCCTTCCTTCTCCAGCATCTCCTTGGCAAGAGCGATGGAGCGGGTGCGCTCCTCCGTGCGGATAAAGTGCTTGATGCGCGTGCGCGCCTTGGCCGTTTTGACGAACTTGAGCCAGTCGCGGCTGGGGCGGCGGTTCGGGTCCGTGATGATTTCTACGGAATCGCCATTGCGCAGCTTGCGCGAGAGCGGCACCAAGCGTCCGTTCACACGCGCTCCGGCGCAGTGGTCGCCCACCTCGGAGTGGATGAGGTAGGCAAGGTCCACGGCTGTTGCGCCGTCTGGCAGCTCCTTCACGTCGCCGCGCGGGGTAAAGACGTAGACCTCGTCCTTGAAGAGGTCAAAACGCAGGGACTTCATGAACTCGCGGGGGTCGGATTCCTCCTTCTGCCAGTCCATAATCTGCCGCAGCCACGAAAAGCGGTCCATGTCGCGGGCTTTCTTCTTGCTGCCTTCCTTGTAGCTCCAGTGCGAGGCCACACCATATTCCGCGATGCGGTGCATCTCCTCGGTGCGTATCTGAATCTCGATGCGCTCGCCCTCCGGGCCAATGACCGTCGTATGCAGACTCTGGTACATATTGGCCTTGGGCATGGAGATGTAGTCCTTGAAGCGTCCGGGAACGGGCTTCCAGTCCGCATGCGCCAGCCCAAGCACGGCGTAGCAGTCCTTGATGCTGGGCACCAAAACGCGGAAGGCAATCAGGTCATGCACCTGATCCAGCTCCAGCCCCTGCTGCTGCATCTTGTGGTAGGTGCTGTAAATATGCTTGATGCGCCCGCTGACGCGGCCCTTGATCTTATTGGCCTTCAGCTTGTCTTCAATAAGGGCGATGACGTTATCAATGTACGCCTGCCCGTGCTGCGAGCGCTCCACAAGGCCCTTTTCCAGCTGGCTGTACATATCCGGACGCAGGTACTTGAGGCTCAGGTCCTCAAGCTCCACCTTGATACGGTGCAGACCAAGGCGGTTGGACAGCGGCGCGTAGATGTCCATGGTCTCCTGCGCAATGGCCCGCTGCTTGTAGGGCTTCATGTACTCCAGGGTGCGCATGTTGTGCAGGCGGTCGCACAATTTGACCATCAGCACGCGGATATCCTCGCTCATGGCCATGACCATTTTGCGGATATTCTCGGCCTGCGCGGCTTCCTTGGAGTCGAAGGACATCTGCATCTGGCTGATTTTGGTCACGCCGTCCACGATGTCCGCCACTTCCTCGCCAAAGAGGTTGTCGATGTCCTCAATGGCGGCCTTGGTATCCTCCACAGTGTCGTGTAGCAGCCCCGCCGCGATGGTGTAGCCGTCCAGCCGCATACCCACCAGCAGGTTGGCGACCTCCAGCGGATGCGACAAATACGGCTCGCCGGACCTGCGCGTCTGCCCCGCGTGCGCGGTGGCCGAATAGACGTAGGCCTTCTGAATAAGCTCCTGCTCTGCGGGGGAGAGGTAGCCCTTGGTCCTTTCCAGTATCTCGTGAATGCGAATCATTGTTGCTGTAGCCACCTGAGGCCGCGCCTAGGGCACGGCCGTGTAACGCTGTTTGTCCTCGGGAACCCACCACCACTTCAGGTTGTGGGAGATGCCCGCCGGGGCGGGCGTCACGTCCATGAACCGGGACGACACCACAGGGAGCGACAACGGACAGTACAGGAACAGATAGGGCTGCTCCTCGTGCAGGATTTCCTGCACCTTGTCGTAAATGGGTTTGCGCTCTTCATTGGTGATGGAGTGCCGGCCCTGAACCAGCAGTTCGTCAAGCTCGGGGTTCTTGTAGCCAACAAAGTTCAGCCCCCCGGGCACGGCCTTGGACGAATGCCAAACGTTGAAAATATCCGGGTCCTGCGGAATGGTCCAGCCCATAACAACGGCGTCGAAATTGCCCTTGTCCAAAAATTCCTTGAGGAATGCGGCCCACTCCACGGTGCGAATCTTCACCTTGATGCCAATGTCCTTCAGATTCGCCTGAGCAATGGTCGCAATCTTAATGCGCTGCTCGTTGCCCTGATTGGTCAGCAGGGTAAAGGCGAAGGGCTTGCCGTCCTTGTCCAGCCAGCCGTCGCCGTCGGAGTCCGTCCATCCGGCCTCGGCCAGCATGGCTTTTGCCTTGGCCGGGTCGTAGTCGTAATCGGTAATCGCGTCGTTGTACATCCACGTTCCGGGCTTGTACGGGCCAACGGTGGGCCGCCCAAGGCCAAAAAGCACGGCCTTAATCATAGCCTGCTTGCTCACGGCGTGCGCAAGGGCCTGCCGCACCCGCTTGTCCTGAAACATGGGGCGGCGGTGATTCCAACCAATAAAATTATACCCAAAGGACAGATATTTGAACTTGGTGTAAAACTTCTCCCACTCCGAGGTGGTGGTCTGGAACAGGTACTGCTGCGGCGTCAGGCCCATCATGTCCAGATTTCCGGCCTTCAGCTCAAGGAACATGGTGGAGATGTCGGGGATAACGCGGTAGACGATGCCATCCAGGTGCGGACGTCCCTCGAAATAGTCGTCGTTGGCCTCAAGGATGATGCGCCTTCCGGCCTCCCAGCGCTTGAACTTGAAGGGCCCAGCCCCCACGGGATGGCGGCTGTACTTCGTGTCCATGAGGTCTTCGCCCTCAAGCAGGTGCTTCGGCAAAATTTCCATCGCCCACGATATGAGCGCCTTGGCAAAAGGCTTTTCGTACTCGATCTCAACTGTATACTTGTCGAGCTTTGTAAATTGTTTTACGAGTTTGTAGTTCTCCGAATACGCGGTTGGTGTTTTCGGGTCGATCATGAGCTTGTAGGTGAATTCGACATCGTCGGCGGTCAGTTCTACGCCGTCCGTCCACCGGATGTCCTGTCGCAGAGTAAAGCGAAGGCGTCTGCCGCCGTCGAGCACCTCGTAGCTTTCGGCCGCGTAGGGTTCGAGTTCGATATCCTTGTTATAGCGAACCAAAGAGACGTATATGAGGTCTGCCACCTCATGCGAGGCAGAGTCCGACGCAAGTGGCGGGATAAGGTTGGAGGGTTCTCCAATGGTTCCCGTCACCAGCAGGTCCCCCTGCTCGGGCTGTGCCGGACGCTTGGCCGACGCTGTGTCGGCGGCGCGGTGCTCTACCTCGGTCTTTTGACCGGGCTGGTCACCAGAATCTCGCCCATCGCCGCCACATGCAGCGACACAGCACAACACGACGGCCAAAAGCGGCATGAGCAGCCTTCCAAAATTCATACGTGCTCCAGTTGTGGTTTCCGATTCGTCTGAAACCCGGTATGGTGTACTGCGGCGTGTACGCACCCGGGTCCGCGAGTATGAATGAGAGTTCCCCAAATGCCAAGGGACTCTTGAAAATCTAGCGCATATGGATATAATCGGCCAGTCTCATCGGGTCTGCACAACGAGCGAGCACTATGCGGCATAAACCCGGCGATTCAAATCCCAGTGAGAAGTGAGAGGCTATCGTTATTATGGATACTGCTGACGAGAAGGTTGTAGAGAGCCTTCTTCAGGAATTCACAAATTTTACAGTCCCCGAGTATATCGTAGACGGGGCGAAGCAGATTCTGGCCGAGAATGGGGTCCAGAAGCTCTCTCTCAATAAGCGGGAGGGCTACTGGGATGTGGAGGGCCAGATTGAAGGCGATGATTTTCAGGCCTACAGCGCCGAGCTGGGCCTGAATCTTAATGAAGGGACCATCAACTTCTACTGCAACTGCCCGGAGTCCTTCTCCGGCGTATGCAAGCATGTCGCCGCGACCGCCCTCAAGCTGTTTCAGACCTTCGAGGTCAAAAACGAGGATGAACACGAACCCGTCCACTCCGACTGGCGGCAGACCTTTCGGTCCTACTTCGCCACGGAGCCGGAGCCCGAGGCCGGACGGCACTACCTCATCTTTCGCTTCTACCCGGAGCCGGGCAGGCTTCAGGTAGCGTTCTTCCGTGCGCGCCAGAATAAATCCGGCCTGTCCACGGTGCAGAACGAAGTCACCCTCGAACAAATCATCCGCAACGAGGAATGGGCCGAGCTTTCGCCCCGGCTGCCGCAGGTGGCCGAGCAAATCAGCCGTTACCTCGACTACGCCGGACACCGCGTGGACATCCCCGAGGGGCTTATCTCGTGGTTCTTCTGGGCCATCCAGAACGAATACTACCTGTTCTGGAAGGACACCGAACAGCCCGTACGCATCGAGCCCAAAACCATGCGCCTCAAGGTCTCGCCCGTCATCTCCGAGGACGGCGTTACCTTTGACGTGCTGCTGGACCATGAAGGCAAGGTCCCCTTCTCCATCAAAGGCGAAGAGGTCTACTTCTACGGCCAACTGCCCATCTGGGTGTTCCACAAGCTGGGCTTCTACCCGGTGCAGACCAGCCTGTCGCCCGCGCTCATCCACGAGATGACCGCAACCCCGCCGATGATTTCCAACAACGACATCTCGGAATTCCTCGACAGGGTGTGGACCAAGCTCCCCGCCTCGGACCTGCACGGGCAGGACAAATTCATCGAAAAGATGAAGCCCTTCTTCGTGCCTGCGGAGTACGCGCCCAAGCTGTTCCTTGATGAAGAGGGCAGCCTGCTGACCCTGCGCGTGCACAACGCCTACGAGACGGAACACGGCGAAGCCGCCCTGCCCGGCCCGAATCCGGACCTGCAAACCGGCAGCTACGCCTACGGCGGCAAGTCGTACCTCATTCTGCGCCAGCAGGACAAAGAGGCCGAGCTGACCTCCACCCTCATCGACATGGGCTTTCAGCCGCGCGACAACGACAACTGGTTCCTGGAACCGGAAGAGGCCATCACCTTCCTGCTGGACTCGTACCCGTCGCTCATCGAAAAGTACCGCGTGTTCGGTGAAAAGAATCTGGCCCGCTACAAAGTGCGCCTCACCTCCCCAACCGTCGTGGCGGAAGTCAAAAGCGGCGACGAGGAAAAAGAGGACGAGGATGCAAAATGGTTCACCCTCGACCTGGAGGTGGACTACGACGGCCAGCGCGTGCCCATCGACAAGATTTGGGAAGCATGGACCAGCGGCAAACGCTACGTGCAGCTCAAGGACGGCACCTACACCAGCCTGCCCGAAACATGGTTGGAAAAGCTGGGGCACAAGCTCAAGGCCATGGGCCTCAACCCCGATGAGCCGCCCAAGAAGCAGTTCGAGCAATACGAAGCCCCGGTGCTGGACCGCATTCTGGAGGACCTGCCCGAAGCCGTTACCGACACCTTCTGGGACAACCTGAAGGAAAAAATCCACAGCTTCGAGCGCATTACCCCCATCACGCAGCCCCAGAGCCTCAACGCCACGCTGCGCCCCTATCAGGAGCAAGGCCTGTCGTTTATGAACTTCCTCAAGGAGTACGGCTTCGGCGGCATTCTTGCGGACGAAATGGGCCTTGGTAAAACCATCCAGACGCTGTCGTTTTTGCTGCATCTCATTGAGAAGGGCAACGACAAGCCAAACCTCATCGTGGTGCCGACCTCGGTTCTGCCCAACTGGGAACGAGAGGCCGAGAAATTCGTGCCCATGCTGCGGCGGCTGGTCATCTACGGCGCACGGCGCGACCATCTTTTCAAAAAGATTGGCGAGTCCGACCTTGTGCTGACCACCTACGCCCTGCTGCGCCGCGACCTTGAGGAACTGCAAAAGTTTGAGTTCAACGCCCTCGTCCTTGACGAAGCGCAGAACATCAAAAACCCGAACACCATCACGGCCCGCTCCGTGCGCAAGATTGATTCCGAACTGCGCGTGTGCCTGTCCGGTACGCCCATTGAGAACAATCTCTTTGAGCTGTGGTCGCTGTTCGAGTTTCTGATGCCCGGCTTCCTTGGCTCGCAGCATTCCTTCCAGCGCGGCATCGTCAAGCCCATTAAGGACGGTGACGAAGAAACGCTGGAATACCTGCGCACCCGCGTGAAGCCCTTTATCCTACGCCGCACCAAAAGCGCCGTGGCCAAGGACCTGCCGCCCAAGATCGAAAACGTGCAGTACTGCGCGCTGGCGGATGAACAGCTGGAGCTGTACGCCTCCCTTGCCAAACGGCTCAAGGAGCAGGTCATGGCGGACGTGGACGAAAAGGGCATCGCCAAAAGCCAGATGTCCATCCTGGACGCACTGCTCAAGCTGCGCCAAATCTGCTGCCACCCGCGCCTGCTCAAGCTGGACATCCCCGGCGTCTCCACCAACCTGCCCTCCGGCAAGTTCGACGCTTTCAAGGATATGGTCACGGACATCATCGAGGAAGGCCACAAGGTGCTTGTGTTCTCGCAGTTCGTGCAGATGCTCCAGATTATCCGCTCGTGGTTGCAGATTAACGACATGCCCTTCTGCTACCTCGACGGCTCCAGCAAGGACCGCTTTGAGCAGGTGGACCGGTTCAACAATTCGCCGGAAATCCCCATCTTCCTCATCTCGCTGAAGGCGGGCGGCACCGGCCTGAACCTGACCTCCGCGGACTACGTTATCCACTACGACCCGTGGTGGAACCCCGCCGTGGAAGCGCAGGCAACAGACCGTACCCACCGCATCGGCCAGACGCGTCAGGTCTTCTCGTACAAGATGATCTGCCAGAACACGGTGGAAGAAAAGATCCTGATGCTTCAGGACCAAAAGCGCGGCATCGCGGACGCCATCATCCCGGGCAAGGACTCCTGGAAGTCCCTCACCCGCGACGACCTCGAAATGCTCTTCGAAATCTAAGCGCCGCCGCGCCATTCCCGCTCAACCAAAGCGCCCCCGGACAGCCGTCCGGGGGCGCTTTTTTGGCCGAGACTTCACGCGGGCCATCCTCTCTGGCTCACTGCGAGCCCTTGCCCATCCTTTCCAAAAAAATTCCGATGTCGCGGGTATGGTATCCACGCCCTAGCCCCCTGAATCCTTTGCCAGTTTCCCGCCGCAACGCCCCGCCGCTCCCCGCATGTGGTTACAGTGAAACACATTTCGTGCCTGCCCCCCTTCACCACAACCGCCCATATATCGTACACTCAATACGAGTATGCAACCACTTCACCGGGGGACCGGAATATGAATTATCTTCGGAATATGACGCTCAGGGCAAAGCTTATTTCGCTTTTGATCGCGTCGAGCCTTTTGCCGCTCATCCTCTTAGGCGTCATGAACAGCAACCTCGCCGAGGACGCGCTGATGCAGAGTTCGTACAATCAACTCTCCGCCATAGCGCAGATTAAGAAAAACCAGATTGAGGGCTACTTCACGCAGCGTGGTGTGGATGCGGAAATCCTCTCCAACACCCGCAACGTCGCCGAGGTCTTCAGCATTCTGCACAACTACTCCATGGGAACGGTGCAGGATCCCAAAGGCCCTATGGATGTCGCCGCGCCGGAGTACCAGACAATCTGGAAAATCTACGAGGGCTTCTTTAACAACTACATCCAAAAATACGGCTACTACGACGTGTTCGTCATCGACGCAGACCGCGGACATGTGCTGTTTACCGCCGTCAAGGAAAACGACCTTGGGGCGAATCTCAAGCACGGTCCCCTGCGCGATTCCGGCCTTGGCAAGCTGTGGCGAAAGGTGACGGAAACAAACACGGTGCGGTATCAGGACTTCGCGCCCTACGCGCCCAGCGCGGGCGAACCCGCAGGATTTGTGGGCGCCCCCATCACCCGGAATGACGGTGAAATCATCGGAGTCTTGGCGCTGCAACTCTCCATCACCGCCATCAACAACGTTATGCAGGAGCGCACCGGCCTTGGGGAAACCGGCGAGACCTACATTGTCGGCTCAGACAAGCGCATGCGGTCAGACTCCTTCCTCGACCCCAAAAACCACTCCGTCAAGGCCTCCTTTGCCGGAACCATCAAAGCGAATGGCGTGGACACCGAGGCCGTCCGAGAGGCCCTGAACGGCGACACCGACGCACGCATCATCACCGACTACAACGGCAATCCCGTGCTGTCCGCGTGGACGCCCATCTCCTTTAGCCGCGAGCGCTGGGCCCTCATGGCGGAGATTGACCTTGCCGAAGTCATGAAGCCCGTCCGCATGCTCCAACTTGAAATCACCGCCATTGCCGTGGTGGTGGCCATTATCGTCACGCTGGTGGCGATGTTCTTCTCCCGCGTCATTCTCAGCCCCATCCTTGCCATCCAGCGCTTTGCCAACACCGTCGCCAGCGGCAATCTGCACGAAACACTCAAGGGCGAATTCTATAGCGAGATGGCCCTCCTTGCCACCGACATCAAGTCCATGGTGGCGGAGCTCAAAAACAAGCTGGGCTTTGCGCAGGGCGTTCTCAACGGCATCACCCTGCCCTGCTCCGTCCTCAACAAGGACAACACCATCGCCTTCATCAACAAACAAAAGCTGGAACTGCTGGGCCGCAAAGGCAGCGAGGACGACTACCTCGGCCAGACTTCCGGCGAGGTCTACTTTGGCGACCGGGACAAAACGACACTTGCCATGCGCTCCATTTCCGAAGGCACCAAGCTGGAAGAGGAGCTCTCCATTTCCAGTACGTCCGGCAAGCAGTTCCTCATCAATGCCACCTGCACGCCCATCTATGACCTCGACAACGACCTTATCGGCTCGCTGGTCATCTGGTACGACCTGACGGAAATCCGCGCGCAGGAACAAAAGGTCCTGCGCCAGCACGACCAGATCAGCTCCGCGGCGGACCGCGCCAATCAGGTTTCGGAGATGGTTACCGCCGCGGCAGAAGAACTGTCCGCGCAGGTGGAGCAGTCCACCCGTGGTTCGGACCTGCAACGCGAGCGCACCAGCGAAACCGCCACAGCCATGGAGGAAATGAACTCCACCATCATGGAAGTGGCCCGAAACGCCGGAACAGCCGCAGAAACCGCGAACAATACCAAAGTCCGCGCGGCCGAGGGCGGCGAGTTGATGCAGCAGGTGGTGACCTCCATCAATCAGGTGCAGACCAAGAGCCTACGCCTCAAGGAAAGCATGGCCGAACTCGGCACCCATGCCGAAGGCATTGGCGAGGTGATGAACGTCATCACCGACATTGCGGACCAGACCAACCTCCTCGCCCTCAACGCGGCCATCGAGGCCGCCCGCGCTGGCGAAGCTGGGCGAGGATTCGCCGTGGTCGCGGACGAGGTGCGCAAGCTGGCGGAAAAGACCATGAGCGCCACCAAGGAAGTAGGCGACGCCATTTCCACCATCCAAAACGGCACCCGCTCCAGCCTGCAGGATATGGACGAAGCCGCGAGCCTTGTGGACACAAGCACGGAGCTGGTCAACAAGGCCGGGGACACGCTCAAGGAAATCGTCAATCTGGTGCAAACCACCACGGAGCAGATTTCCAACATCGCCACGGCGGCAGAGCAGCAGTCCGCAACATCGGAGGAAATCACCCGCGCGGCGGATGAAATCAACTCCATCGCCGCCGAAACCGCCGAGGCCATGACCCAGTCCAACGCCGCGGTGAACGACCTTGCCGAGCAGGCGTCAAAGCTGAAGCAAATCATCGACGATATGCAAAACAGCTAACCCCGCACTCCGGCCCCCACACGCAAAACAGGGCGGAAGGGAACATCCCCTCCGCCCTGTTTCTTTGGCATTTTCTCCTGTGTAGGCAGGGTCGCCTGCGCGCCTTACCGCAGGCCAAGGATAACAAGCCCGCCGGACGCCGGGGCGTCCTTGGGTGCGGCGGTCTCTTCACCCTCCTTGAGGAAGACGCGCTCCGGCGGCACGCCGCCCGTGTCCAGCAGATAGGCCCGGACAGAGCGGGCGCGACGCTGGGTGAGTTCGCGCACGGCTTCGGCGTCCGTGGCCACGCTTTCGCGGAACTCCTCTTCCATGTCCTCCACGGACGGATCCCACAGGCCGCCGAACAGCTTCTCCTCGGCAAAGGACGCGGCCTCGTAAGCGCGGCGCAGGTACTGGGGATATTCCTCCTCGGTCACCTGCACTTCGGCCACGGTGCGCGGCGCGTTGCCCGCCTTTTCCAGATCAATATACTTTTGCAGGCGCACAGCATCGGCCAGCACGCGCTCGGCAAGGGCCGGGGCGTCCACGTCCGCGTCGCTTGCGCCGCTGACCTCCAGGGTCAGGCCGGGGCGTTTGTTCATGGCCTCGGCCACGGCGTCCAGCTTGGCCACGGCGCGCGGCGTCAGCAACACGGAACCCGGCTCAAAGGCGATAAGATTCACATCCTCGCCGCCGCCAAACATATTGCCAATCAGCGTAAAGGGCGAGGCGACGACCTTGATGAACAGGTTGACGATGGCCTTCATCACCACCTTGCCAAGGCGGAATTCCGGGTCGTCCAGCCGCCCGCGCACCGGGATGTCCAAATCAATATTCCCCTGCGCATCACGCAGCAGCGACAGCGCAAGCCCTATGGGCAGGTTCGGCGCGTCCGGATTGTCCACCCGCTCACCCACCGTCAGATTCGCCAGCCGAATCTGATTATCCACGGCAATCTCCATGCCCCGAATATGCGTCTCCAACGTGGCAAAGAGCTTGCCCGTACTCAAGGGGTAGGCGATGTAGCGCACGGTGTAGGGCGACAGGCCGGACAGCCCGGCGTTGTCCAGATGCAGCACAAGATTGGTGTCAAGCTCCTGCCCAAAGGGGACAATGGAGCCAGTCAGCGTCACCGGGGCGTAGCCGTCCACGGTGGCATTGAGGGACACATCGGCCGAGGCCCCCTCCTTGCGGGAAAAGCCCGTCACCTGACAGGAAACATCGCCCACAGAGGTGGCAAAGGCTGGCGAAGTGGTCTCGTCATGAAAGCTCACGCCGCCACCCGTCAGCGTCAACCGGTCCACCCGCATGAGGGGCGGCGCGGCGGCGCTGGATGCGGCGTCGGCAACGCTCTCCTCAGGAAGCTCGGCGGGTGCGCCTTCTGGTGCCTCTTCCGGCAGCGCCTCGGCCACCACGTCAGCGTCCGGGGTTTCGGCGGAGCCAGCTTCTGAGTCTGGAGCCTCTTCCTCGGGCGCGGGCTGGCCGAGCATCCGGGCAATATTCATTCTGCCGTCGGCCTCGCGGACAAG
>NZ_JBUDSW010000093.1:0-12574 GCF_054921475.1 Desulfobaculum sp.
CCTCATTGAGGAGAGCGCATCCGGCACGCGCCTGCGTCCGGGCAAGCTGGGCGATCTTGCGCCCACCATCCTGTCCCTGTGGGGCGCGGATGTGCCGGAGGCCATGACGGGTGAGAATCTGGTGGAGGAAGCATAACAATGGATGAGCGGAACAAAAAACCGCTTGAGCCCGTACGCCCGCGCGGCGTGGAGCTGATATATTTCTACCCCTGCCCCTTTTGCGATCACGATGTCCCTCTTGTTGCGCCTGTGCAGGCCGGACGGGTGCGGTGCGAGGCCTGCGGCCAGCGCTTCCCCATCCTGCCCGTGGATGAGCGCACGCAACGGTTCGTGAAGATTATGACCCATATGGGCCGTGCGGGAATCAACCCGGACTTCCTGTAGCGGCGGGGCGGACCATGCCAAATGTCCTGTGTTTGACCCCGTGCGGGGCAACACATCCCAGTGTTCGGCTGCGGCTCTTTCCCTTTATTGAGGAAGCAAAGGCCCGCGGCGGTGATATCCAGTGGCTCCAGTGCCCGGATGCCGCGCTGAAGCGCTTGGCGTTTTGCGCGCGATTGCCTCGGGTGCGGACCATTGTCCTGCACCGGATGCTGCCCTCGCCCATGGAACTGCGCGTGTTGCGTTCGCGCTGTCAGCGCCTTGTGGTGGACCTTGATGAAGCCTTGTGGACGGCGCACCCCTCGCAGGGAGATATTGCGCCCAAGCAGGCCGACGGACGCCTGCGGCGACTGCTGAAAACCTGCGCCGCGGCCAAGCTGGTCATCGCAGGGACGCCCTTTCTTGCCGAAACGGTGGAAGGAGTGTCGTCCTCGTGCCTGATGCTGCCCACCCCGGTGGATACATCCGTCTACGTGCCCCCGGCGAAGCGTCAGCGCCGAGGCCGCCCGGTTGTGGGCTGGATGGGCACCACACGCAATCAGTACACCTTGCCGGACCTGTTTACGGATTTGACGCCCGCCGCGCCGCTGGTGCGCGTGCTGGTGGTCTCCGGCGATGAGTACGTGCCGCCGGAGGAGTTCGCCGGCGAATTCGCGCCGTGGAGCGAGGAGCGCGAGGTGGAGCTGCTCCAGAGTATGGACATTGGCCTGATGCCCATGCCGAACAGCGAATACACACGCGGCAAGTGTCCTGTGCGGCTTATGCAGTACATGGCCTGCGGCGTGGTGCCTGTGGCGTCGGACGTGGGCTTTAACCGCGACGTTATCACCCATGGACGCGACGGCTTTCTGGCCCAGACGCCGGACGACTTTGCGGAGTTTGTGGGCCTGCTGGCGCGGGAAAACGACCTGCGTAGCGAGATGGCCCAGCGCGCCCGTGAAAAGGTGCAGCGCCGCTTTGATACCGCCATCGCGTCCCGCGAGTTATGGCACGCCATGGATAATTTATAGCGCCGCATACACGGCGGCGCATGAAATGAAACCGGCCGCATCCACCTTGGTGGATGCGGCCGGTTTGTGTTTTTTGGGGGAGGGGCGCGCTAGCTGATGGCCGGGTAGCCGCGCCGCGTCAGCAGGCGGTTATAGACCTCAATGCTGCGCTCGACTTTCTTTTCCAGCGTATATTCGGCGGCGTGGCGCAGGCTGGCCTCGCCCCAGCGTTTGCGGGCGGTGTGGTCCTCGCAGATGCGGCGCAGGGCGCCAGCCAGCGGGTCCACCTTGGCCGGGGGCACCAGCAGGCCGTTGTCCGTTACAATTTCCGGTACGCCGCCCACGGCGGAAGCCACAATGGGCAGGCCAAAGCCGAACGCCTCAATGAGCACATTGGGCAGGCTTTCGGACAGGGACGGCAGGATGAAGGCGTCGAAAATTTGCAGGTAGTCCGCTACGTTTTCCACGCGTCCGGGCATGTGCAGGCGGCCATTCAGGCCAAGGGCCGTGCTTTTGTCCTTCCACAGCTTTTCCAGCACGCCAACGGCCACAAGGTGGGCGTCTACGCCGGACTGGGCGAAGGCCTTGAGCAGGTAGTCCATGCCTTTGACGGGCTTGTTGCCTGCCACGGTGCCCAGCACAAGGGCGTCCTCGGGGATGCCGAGGCTTTTGCGCATCTCCTGCGGGGAGATGGTGGCCGTGGTGCGCTTGTCGGGGACGCCGTTGTAGATGACCTCGATTTTGCGCTTGGGACAGCCCACGGTGCGCAGCACGCGGCCACAGGCCTTGGAGTTGACCACATAACAGTCCATACCCGGCGACCAGTAGGGCAGGGGATTGTTTGGGCGGTAGATGACGCCGCGGTAGCCCACGCAGACCACGCCACGCTTTTTCCACTTGAGGCTCCACCATGTGAGGTGTTTTTGAGCCTTGTTGTGGAAGGCGTGGGCAATGCAGGGCTCGCCTTCCGGCGGCAGGGCGGCTTCCACAAAGTCGCGCCACAGGGCGCGCTTTTCCGGCAGATTGCGCCAGCCAATGCGGTTGTCCAGCCCGGTGATTTGGGCATTGTGGGGGACGAAGAACGTCAGTTCGTGCCCACGGGCGATAAGGCCCTGCGCCAAGTACATAGCCTGACGCGTGCCGCCGGACAGCGACGAACTGGAGGTCATAAAGATGAAGCGCACGGTTTAGTTGTCTCCGCTGTATCGATTCACCCGCTTGATCAATTCCGGGAGCACCGTTTCCGGTGCAAGGTCGTGCAGACAGGCCGTGGTGCCGAGGGGGCAGGTGTTCTCGTTGCACGGCTGGCAGGACAGGCCTTTGGTGATGTGTTCATGCTCCGGCGCGGGGAAGGTCCATGCGCCGCTTGTGGAGCCAAGCACCACAAAAGTCGGCGTATCCACACCCACGGCGATGTGCCGGGGAGCGGAGCAGTTGCCGATGTGCAGTGTGGCGCTGGCGATAAGGGCGGCCATCTCGCGGATGGTGAACATGGCTTCCGGCAGGATGACGGCGTCCGTGCCCGCGGCGCGGGCTACGGCCTCGGCGTCGGGCTTTTCACCCGGTCCGTAGAAGAGCAGAAAGCGCAAGCGCTTGTCCTGCTGCGCGGCCAGCTTGCACAGGCGGCCGTATTGCTCGGCGGACCAGCGGCGGGTGGCGCGGCGGTGCGAGGGGTCCACGGTGATAAGGACGTGGTCCGAGGTGACGCCGTAGTCGTCGCGCAGGGTCGCCTTGGCCCATGCCATTTCGCCATGGGTCAGGTGTACGCGCGGGCGTTCGCCGTTCCATTCAATGCCAAGGGGGCGCAGCACGCTGGCCTTGGCCATGGCGGCATAGCCCTTGAGCATGGGGCTGTGGTGTGTGTAGAACAGGCGGTTGTACCACGGCGGCGTGTAGCTGAGGCGCACCTGCTTCTTGCCGCGCGGCGTAAAGAAGCGCGACAGGGCCACCACGTTGCGGATGCGCGGAAGCTGCTGAAAGTCCACAATGATGTCGAACCGCTCCCGCGCGACCTCAAGGTAGAACCCCACCTGTGTGGTCAGCTTGCTGTGGGCTTTTTTGTCGATGAGCCACAGGCGGTCAATGTCCGGGTTGCCGCGCAGGACGGCTTCGTTGACCTTCATGGTCAACATGTGGATTTCCGCGTGGGGAAACTTGTGCCGCAGCAGGCTTATGGCCGGGGTGGAGAGCACCACGTCCCCAATCTGCCGCAGCTGGCAGACCAGAATCTTTTCCACGGCGTCCGCGTCAAGGTCAATGGTGGGGACGGCGGTCATCGCAGCATCCCCCGCACCATCTCCACAAACTGCCGCGAGCGGCGTTCCAGAGAATGGTTGGCCTTGAACCACGACCACACCGTGCCGCGCAGGTCAAACAGCCCCTCGTTATCCAGCGAGATAAGGGACTGGAGGGCGTCGGCAAAGGCGTCGGGGCCTTTGTCCTTGGCGATGAGCGTGGAGGACAGCGCCGGGATGTCCGAGGGCCACGCCTCGCTGATGCCGCCCACGTTGCGGGCGACAGGGGCAAGGCCCTGCGACATGGCTTCCAGCAGGGTGTTGGGCAGGCCTTCGGAGAAGGAGGGCAGCACAAAGATGTCCGCCTTGCGCAGCACCTGCCGCACGTCCGCCACAAAGCCGTACCACGTGATTTCGTCCGTGAGGCCGAGGGAATCGCTGAGGGCGCGCAGTTCCTTTTCCGCACTGCCGGTTCCGGCAACGTGCAGGTGGAACGAACAGCCCCGGTCCTTGAGGAGCTTGAGGGCGTGCAGAAGCTCGGCGTGGCCTTTGTCCGGATTCAGCTGGCTGGTGACGGCAAGCTGGCGCGGGGTACGCACCACGGCCGGGGATTCCGGGGCCGGAATCTTGCCCGTGGGGATGACGGCGACGTCTTTGTCCGCGATAAAGGACATGCCGTCCACCAGTCCGTCCTTGATGTATTCACAGGGCACAAGGATGCGCGGCGTGATGAAGCGGTGGGTGTTGCGGACCTTTGGCGTGTCGCGCATATCGCGCGGCAGGCCGACCCTGTGGATGACAGGGATGCCGCACAGGCGCGCGGCAACGCCCGCGGTACGCAGGTCTTTGCCCACGTTCACCACCACCACGTCCACGGCATGCTGCGTGAAGTAGCGGACGAAGCGGTAGACCGTCAGCGGATTGTAGTCGAAGCCAAAGCTGATGGCGTGCGCATCCAGCCCGGCCTTTTGGGCCTTGTCCAGAAACGCGCCACGGCGGCAGAAAATGGCGGCTTTGTGCCCCATTTCCTCAAGCTGGGCGGCGAGGTCGAGAGTCCAAGCCTTAACGCCGCCGAAGCGGCGGGTGGCGTTGACGAAGACTATGTTCATTCGAGTATAAAACCCGTTTGCGTTGTGGCGTTTATGGCCGGATGGTGCGGCCTGTGTTCGTCTGGCGGGGCGCGGCGCGATGCTGGCGTCCCGCAGACCCGGCCTGTGGTATCAGAAACCACGCACGCGGACAACGCCGCGCGGGGCGCAATTCGTGCTGCGCAGTCTGCGCGCTGTGCTGTGGTGGCGCTACGCTGTGCGCGTGCGGCGCGGGCGGTACTGTTGCAGGGCAATGCCTGCCATGATGAACACCAGCCCAACAATGGTGGAGGAGCGGATTTCCTCGCCCACCAGCAGATGGATGAGCACGAGCGACAGAAATGGTGAAATGAAAATAAGATTGCCCACCTTGGCCGCGGAGGAGGTCAGCTTAAGCGCCCTTAGCCACAGCACGAAGGTGATGCCCATTTCAAACACGCCCACATAGGCCGCGCCCAAAATGCCGCGCACGTCGGCCACCACGGGCGAGCTCAGTGCCAGCGTCGCCGCCGTCACATACACGGTGCCAAAGAGGAAATTTGCCGTCAGTCCGGCCACGGGGTCGCGGCCGTCACGGGTGTTGTAAATCCAATACAGCGCCCAGACGATGGTGCTGCCAAGGGCTAGTGCCACGCCAAGCGGGTCGGAAAAGGTCATGTCCGTCAGCTTGCCGCGCGTACTGATGACCACCACGCCCGAATAGCTCACAAGGATGGCGGCAAGGTCCTTGAGGCTCAGGCGCTGGCCCAGCAGCGGAATGGACAGGAGCGCCAGCGTCACCGCCCACGTATAGTTGAGGGGCTGGGCTTCCTGCGCTGGGAGCAGGTCGTAGGCCTTAAATAAAATAACGTAGTAGAGGAACGGATTCAGCAGGCCGAACGCCGCCGAAACCGCCCACTCCCGCCGGGAAAAAGCCAGCAGCCTGCCAATGCCGCCCTGCGCGGCAAGCACGCCAAAAAGCGTGAGCGTGGAAAAGATGCAGGAGTAGAACAGCAGTTGCAGGTGGTCCATGTGCGCCAGCGACAGCTTGAATGCCGAGGCCACCGTGCTCCACAAAAGCACCGTCATGAGGCCGTAGGCGTAGGCCTTGCCTTGATTCGTCATCACGCGGCCCTCCGGCGCAGGGGAGCCAACGCGGTGTGGCGGAAAGGCAGGTGGGCACAAGGGATGGCGGTCGGCATGGCGGCGTCTCTATGGGCGTTTGGCGTGTGTGGCTGATTGGCGCGTGGTTGGAGCGGGCCGGGGCCAAAGCGGCCAGCCCTGCGCGAAATTCCGCATGGCGGCCCTGTGTGGACCGCCACGCGGGAGGATGTGCGAAATACGCCCTTATTCGGGCTTGGAGCCGTTTACGGCAACGTGGGAGGTGATAAAGTCCACCACCTCGTCCGGTGTGTCACATATGGTCATGAGTTCAAGGTCCTGTTCCTTGGCAAAGCCGCCCTCAACGAGGCGCGCCTTGAACCAATCCAGCAGGCCGTTCCAGTAGTCGGACTTGTACAGCACGATGGGGAAGCGCTTGATGCGCTGGGTCTGAATGAGGACAAGGGCCTCGGACAGCTCGTCCAGCGTGCCAAAGCCGCCGGGCATGGCGATGTAGGCCGACGCGTATTTGATGAACATGAGCTTGCGCACGAAGAAGTAGCGGAAGTCCACGCGGGTGGTGCAGTAGGGGTTGGCTCCTTGCTCCATGGGCAGCTGGATGTGCAGGCCAACGGACTCGCCGTCGGCTTCCTTTGCGCCCTTGTTGGCGGCTTCCATCAGGCCGGGGCCGCCGCCGGAAATGATGCTGTAGCCATGTTTGGCGAGCTTTCCCGAGAGTTCTACGGTATCTTGATAGAGCGGGTCGTCGTGCTTGATGCGCGCCGAGCCGAAGATGGAAATGCCGTTTTTGATATCGCTCATTGTGTCGAAGCCGTCTACGACCTCGGCCATGATGCGGAACAGTCGCCACGATTCGCGCATGGAAAGTTCGTCAATGAGGTATTGTCTTTGGTCAGTCACGTTAACTCCTTCAAATGACCGTTCTTTACATGACATGAGTGTGTCGGGTAACTCATGATGATGGCTCAAAGATGTGGATATATCGTTTCCCTTCGTTTTGAAACTAGAAATCATCCATGAATCTCCGCTAGGCGGAGACAACGCCGGGAGTACGCATGAAGGTTCAGTTCCTCGGGGCCGCGCAGACTGTTACGGGGTCGTGCCATATGATGGAGACCGCCGGCCACCGCTTTGCCGTGGATTGCGGCATGCATCAAGGCAACAAGGAAATCGACAAGCGCAACCTGAATACCGCCCCCTATGCCCCGCGCGATGTGGAGTTCTTTCTCATCACGCATGCGCATATTGACCACTCCGGCCTGCTGCCACGCATGGTTCGCGACGGCTTCTCCGGCACCATCTATTGCACGCCGCCCACCCGTGACCTTTTGGAGATTATGCTCCGCGACAGCGCGCACATTCAGCAGATGGAAGCCGAATGGAAAAGCCGCAAGCGCACCCGGCGCGGCGTTCAGACCGTAGACCCTCTGTATACCATGGCGCACGCGGAAAAGACACTCTCTCTGATCAAGACCGTGGAATACAACGAAACGTTTGCGCCGTTTCCCGAATTGTCCGTGCGCTACAGGGACGCGGGGCATATCCTTGGCTCTGCGTTTATTGAGCTGTGCGTCACCGAGGATGACGGCGAGTTCAAGGCTGTCTTTTCCGGCGACCTTGGCCGCCCGGACCAGCTGCTGGTCAAGGACCCGACCATCATTCAGGACGCGCATTATCTGTTCTTGGAGTCCACCTACGGCGACCGCAATCACAAGGATTCCAGCCAAAGCCGCGAGGAATTGGCCGAGGCCATCGCGTGGAGCTACAAGCACGGCGAAAAGGTCATCATCCCCGCCTTTGCCGTGGAGCGCACGCAGGAGGTGCTCTATACCCTCTACCTGCTGGAGAAGGACGGCAGGCTTCCATCGGATATGCCCGTGTATGTGGACAGTCCCATGGCTATCCGCGCGACGGAGGTCTTTCAAAAATATCCAAAGTATTATGACGAGGCCACCCGCGCCATCCTTGATGCCGGGGAGGACCCGCTCTCGCTCCCCAATCTGAAGCTGACGCCGGAGACCACGCAGTCTATGGCTATTAACCAGAGCGAAGGTCCGGCGGTGGTTATTTCCGCCAGCGGCATGTGCAACGCCGGGCGCATCAAGCACCATCTGCGCCACAATCTGTGGCGTCCGGGCGCGAGTGTTGTGTTCGTCGGCTTTCAGGGCAAGGGCACGCCGGGGCGTAAAATCGTTGACGGCGCGGAAAAGATTCGTATCCTCGGCGAGGAAATCGCCGTGCAGGCGAAGGTTTTTACCATTGGCGGCTTTTCCGCCCACGCGGGGCAGAGCCAAATTCTGGAGTGGCTGGAGCATTTCCGCACGCCGGAGATGAAGGTCTTCCTCGTGCACGGCGAGAATTCCGCCCAGAAGACGCTGGCGTCGCTCATTGAGGAGCGTTTTGGGCTGTCGGTGCACGTTCCCGGCTACTTGGAAACCTGCACCATGAAGCCCGGCCTGCCGCTGGAGGTGGAAGTGGACGAAGAGCGGGCGCATCCCAGCATCAACTGGGATTACCTGTTCTCGGACGCCGAATCCAAACTGCGCGACATGCGCGAGAGGCTGGGTACCATTCAGGAGAAATCATGGGTGGACCAGACGGACCTGCGCGACAGACTGCTTGCCATCAACAAGGAACTCATGGAGTTCATTTCGGAAGTGTAACGAATGCGAATCATTAGCGGAGAATTCAAGGGGCGCTCCATCCGCTCCGTGGAGGGGCCGGGGTACCGGCCCGCCACAGGCAAGGTGCGGGGCGCCATCTTTTCCATGCTG
Source organism: Desulfobaculum sp. (assembly GCF_054921475.1). Lineage (NCBI taxonomy): Bacteria > Pseudomonadati > Thermodesulfobacteriota > Desulfovibrionia > Desulfovibrionales > Desulfovibrionaceae > Desulfobaculum > Desulfobaculum sp. The sequence goes on from NZ_JBUDSW010000093.1 coordinate 8,568, forward strand.
GAAGCGCGCGGCGTGGATTGGCAGGACCTGCGGGTTCTGGACCTGTTTGCGGGCAGTGGCTCGCTGGCGCTGGAGGCGCTCTCGCGCGGGGCGGAGTTTGCCATGCTTGTGGAGATGAACCGCAAGGCCGCCGCATGCATCAATGGCAACCTCAAGACCCTTGGCCTTGGCACAGGGCGCGCCAAGGTGCTGCCCAAGGACCTGTTTAAGGTGCTGGCGACTGCGCCGAATGCGCCGTTTGACCTCGTCTTCATCGACCCGCCCTACGGCAAGGATCTGCTCGTCCCCGCGCTGGAAAAGGCCCTGCGCAACCGGTGGATAGCAGACGACGCCTTTGTGCTGGCCGAGGTGGAAAGCGGTCTCGAACTGGACCCGGACACCGTAAGCCCCCGTCTGGAAACCGTGACGGACAGGCTCTACGGACAGACAAGGATAGTGGTATGGAAGAAGAACTGATGGAAGAAGAGGGCGTGAAAAAGGGCGAAGTTATCGCGGTATACCCCGGCACCTTTGACCCGCTCACCAACGGCCATGTCAGCCTCGTCAAGCGCGGGCTGACCATCTTTGACAAGGTGGTCGTCGCCGTGGCGCAGGATACGGGCAAGAATTCGCTCTTCACCTTGGAGGAGCGCGTGGAGATGGCGCAGGAGGTCTTTGCCGACAATCCGCGGGTGGAGGTGGAGAGCTTCTCCGGCCTGCTCGTGAACTATGTGCTCAAGCGCGGCGCCAGCGTGGTCCTTCGCGGCCTGCGCGCGGTGAGCGACTTTGAGTACGAGTTCCAGATGGCGCTCATGAACCGCCGCCTTGCCCGCAGCATCCAGACCGTGTTCCTGATGACGGACTACAAGTGGATGTACATCAGTTCGTCCATCATCCGGCAGGCCGCGTCCCTCGACGGCAATATTCAGGGGCTTATCCCCAACCTTATCGTTCCCCGCGTGTACAAGAAGTTTGCCGAAAAGGCGCGCGAGGAGAACGGACCATCAACTCTGTAACCACAGCTTCGGATTCCATGCCCACACCGCTTCTTTGCATTCCCGGCCCAACAGGCGCGGGCAAGACCAGCGCCGCCATTGCCGTGGCGCAGGCCCTTGACGGCGAGGTTATCAACTTCGACTCCCGTCAGGTGTACGAGGACTTTCCTATCATCACGGCCCAGCCCTCGCCAGAGGAGCGCGCCGCGTGCCCGCATTTGCTGTACGGCTTTTTGCCGACGCATGAAAAGCTGGGCGCGGCGGCCTATGCCGATATGGCCCTTGAAACCATTGCCGAGGTGCACTCGCGCGGCAAGCTGCCCATTATGGTGGGCGGAACGGGGCTGTACCTGCGGTCTCTTTTGCAGCCCCTTGCCCCGGTGCCGCCCATACCGGACGACATCCGCACCAGTGTGCAGGAGGACTGCGAAAAGCGCGGCCCCAACGCCCTGCACCGCGACCTTGCGGCGATGGACGCCGCGCTGGCAGAGCGCCTGCACCCTAACGACCGCCAGCGCATCATGCGCGGGATTGAGGTCTACAAAGCCACGGGCAAGCCGCTGTCCCAGTGGCATAAGGAAACGGCGGACACCCGCGATTTTGCGGCGCTGAAGCTGGGCGTCGGTGTGTCCCTGACGGAACTGACGCCGCGCCTCTACACGCGCATTGAGGCCATGCTGGAGATGGGCGCGCTGGACGAGGCCCGCCGCGCCATGGAGCGCAACGCGGACCCCAAGGCCGCTGGCTGGTCCGGCATTGGCTGCGCGGAACTCCACGCGTATCTGAGCGGCGACCTTGACCTTGAAGCCGCCAAGGCGCTGTGGGGCAAGAACACCCGCGCCTATGCCAAGCGCCAGCTGACGTGGTTCAACGCGGACAAGGACATCCAATGGTTCCGCCCCGGTCAGCACGAGGCCATGATAGAGCGCGTTACCGCGTTTTTTGCCTAGCCGGGCGTCTCCGGCGAAAGACAGAATAAACGGCGTCGGTCCTGAGGGATCGACGCCGTTTTTTGTGGGCGGAGAGGGGGGGGCGGTGCGGCGCACGAGTTGTGCGTGAGTTTTTCGGGACTTTTTTGTGCCCCGCCGCCACCGCAGGAAAAATTGGCGCTAGATGCGGCGGCGCACGCCCTTGGCCATCAGCGCGATGTGCTTGGGCGTCAGGCTAAAGATGAGCGTGCCGTGGCGGGCGCGGGGGCCGGGTATTTCAATACAGATGAGGCCGGAATTCTGTACGGCGACACGCTGGCGGTCGTCGCCGGTGATGAGCAGGCTGGCCAGCTTGGCGAGGTTGGGCATGTGTCCGGCGATGAGCACGGAGTGCGCGTCCACCAGTGAGTCAATGCGCTCCACGGTTTGGTGGGCGGGCGTCATGGCTTTGACGTCCGGCGTGGTCATGATGCTTTGTTCGGGAAAGCCCGTGGCGCGGGCTATAATCTCCGCCGTTTCGCGGGCGCGGAGCTTGGGGCTGGTGAGGATAGTATCAAAGGCGATGCCGAGTTCGGCGGCCACCAGCGCGGTTTTACTCACCTGTTCCACGCCGATGGGGCTGAGGGGTTCGTCGGGCGCGGCCTCTTTGGGCAGGTTCGCGCCGTGCTGCATGAGGTAGAGAAGCATCTAGGCCTCCTCGGCGGGCGGGCCGCCGGTGTTTTCTTCCATGTATCCAAATGATTGCACGGGGAAGTTGCGCTCCCGGCGCAACCGTGTTTTCATCAATGATTATCAGACGGTAGGGAGTCGGGCAACCGCCTGTGCATGAGGTGGATGTTTCACGGCGCGTTTGGCGGCGTTTTTCACGGTTTTTGCACGTGTCGTCGCAGGTGGGCGGCTTATGCCGCCTTCAGCGGCGCAGGCGCGGCGTGGCGCCGTCATGTGGCGGCGGACGGGCGCTTCATCCGGTAGCGGGGCGCTTTTTGGACAACCCACCGGAACCACTGACGCCTGCCGCGTCTGCGGCGGCACAGGGAGTGGGCATGGTGTTTGGCATTCGGCGTGGTCGAAGACAGCTTTTGCGCATGCTTGGCGTTATGGCCTGCGGCGCGGCGGTGACGCCGTGGCGCGCCATGGCGGCCGGGCCGGCGCTGGACCTTGGCCTTGCCGCGCAGCAGGCGCTGGATGCTGGCGAGGCTGGGCGCGCGGCGGAGCTGTTGACCCGGGCGGTGCGTCTGAATCCGGACGATGCATGGCTGTGGGGCCTCCTTGGCCGCGCCGAGTGGGCGCGGGAGCGGCGCGCCCCTGCGGCGCGCGCGTTTCGCCGCGCCCTTGGTCTGCGCCCGGACGACGCCTATTCCCGCATGATGCTCGACATGCTGGGCCAGCAGCCCCTTGCGGCGCCCCCTCCAGCGCCTCCGCGTGGGGAAACGCCCCTGGAACGCCGCGCCCGTGAGGAGCGCGAAGCCTATGCGGCGCAGCATGACGGTGACGCTCCGCCCGGCGGGGGATACCGCATCCGGCGCGTTGTGCTGGACCCCGGCCACGGCGGTTTTGACCCCGGCGCGGTGGGGCCGAAGGGTCTGCGTGAAAAGGACGTCAATCTGGCCGTCGCCCGCTACGCCGCGCAGGAACTCCGCCGCGTGGCCCCGCATTTGTCTGTGGCCCTGACACGCAGCGCGGATACGTATCTTCCTCTCTCCGCTCGCACCGCCGCGGCCAACCGCTTTGGCGCGGACCTTTTTCTCTCCTTGCACAGCAATGCCAGCACCCGCGCGGCGGCCCACGGCCTCGAAACATATTCCTGCTCCGAAACGGCCTCCAGCCGCGAGGCGCGGCGCCTCGCGGACTATGAAAACGCCGTGGTGCGCTTTGATGGTCCGGTGCCGCGCAGGGAGCAGTTTTTGGACCTTGAGGGCATTGTGTTTCGCTTTGAGCGGCGGCGGTATTGGCGCGTTGGCGCGCAGGTTGCCCAGCGCATGCAGGCGCGGCTGGCCGAGGGCTTACCCTTTGCCGACCGGGGCGCCCAGCACGCGGACTTTTATGTGCTGCGCAAGGCGCGGATGCCGTCGGTTCTGCTGGAGACGGGATTCCTCTCAAATCC
>NZ_JBUDSW010000094.1:0-12573 GCF_054921475.1 Desulfobaculum sp.
TAAGGGTATCATACCCTTAACCCGCCGGAGGCCTCTTCTCTTTCCCAAAAAAAACGGCCCCGCTTTGCATGCAAAGCGGGGCCGTTGGCGTTTATGCTGTCACGCTTGGCGCGGCATGGCGGTGTTAGTTGGCTTTGGCTTTGCCGTTACCGCCGAGGGTGTTTTGCCAGGCGTCGGTGAGGGCCTGAACGTGTTCTTCGACGAGGTGCTTGCCGCCGGATTCGATGACGAAGGTCTCGCCGCCGGTGACTTCGCCGATGCAGGCGCAGTGCTGTCCTGCGAAGGCGGCTTCGAAGGCGTCGCGGTTTTCGGGTGCGACGGAGACGAGCAGGCGGGAGTTGGTTTCGCTGTAGAGGATATCGGTGGCTTCCATGCTGTCTGGGCAGACGGGCACGCTGTCGAGGTTGATGCGTGCGCCGATGCGTCCGCCGATGGCCATCTCTGCTGCGGCGACGCCGAGGCCGCCGTCGGAGAGGTCGTGCGCGGCGGTGACGAGGCCGTCAGTGATGGCGCTGTGCAGGGCGTAGTAGCGTTCACGTGCGGTGACGGCGTCCACCTGCGGCACTTCGGTGAAGGGGGCCTTCATCATGTCGGAAATCTCGCTGCCGCCGAGTTCGGGGCGCGTGAGGCCGAGGATGTAGACGAGGTCGCCGGGCTTCTTGAAGTCGGAGGTGACGCACTTGTTGACGTCATCCACGAGGCCGAGCACGGAGAAGAGCACCGTGGGCGGGATGGAGATTTTCTGTCCGCCGCCGGTGTAGTCGTTCTTCATGGAGTCTTTGCCGGATATGCAGGGCACGCTGAAGGACTGGCAATAGTGGGCCAGCGCCTGATTGGCGCGCACGAGCTGGGCGAGCTTGTAGTGCCCGTCGGGGGTCTTTTCGGACTGGACGGGGTCGCACCAGCAGAAGTTGTCCGTCCCGGCCATGTGGCGCGGGTTGGCGCCGATGGCGACGGCGTTACGGATGGCTTCGTCGATGGCGGAGGCCATCATCCAGTAGGTGTCCAGCTTGGAGAACTTGGGGCAGATGCCGTGGGAAACGACAATGCCTTTGGTGCTGCCGAGCACGGGACGCATGACGCCAGCATCGGAGGGGCCGTCGTTCTGCGCGCCGGTAAGGGGCTTGACCACGCTGCCGCCCTGCACTTCGTGATCGTACTGGCGGACGATGTATTCCTTGGAGCAGATATTGAGGCGGCCGAGCATCTTCTTGAGCAGATCGGCGTGATCGGCCACGAAGAAGGGGATGTACGGATCCTCGTCTGCGGGGCGTTCCCAGATGGCCTTGAGCTGCATCTGCGGTACGCCGTCGTGCAGGAACTGCATGGGCAGATAGGCGACGGGGCGGTCCTTGTAGGTGACGTGGAAGTAGCCGGAGTCCGTGAATTCGCCAAGAACACTGGATTCCACGTTCATTTCGCGCGACAGGGTGAGGAAGGCGTCCAGCTTGTCCTGCGGCACGGCGAGGGTCATGCGCTCCTGCGCTTCGGAGAGCAGAATCTCCCACGGGCGCAGGCCGTCGTACTTGAGGGGAGCCTTGGAGAGGTCCATTTTGCAGCCGCCGCAGAACTCGGCCATTTCGCCAACGGAGGAGGACAGACCGCCTGCGCCGTTGTCGGTGATGGCGTTGTAGAGACCGGCGTCACGGGCGCGCATGAGGAAGTCGTACATCTTGCGCTGGGTGATGGGGTCGCCAATCTGCACGGCGGTGGCGGGGGAGCCTTCGTGGAGTTCCTCGGAGGAGAAGGTGGCGCCGTGGATGCCGTCCTTGCCGATGCGGCCGCCGCACATGACGATGGCGTCGCCGGGGATGGCGGTCTTTTCGTGGCTGGGCTTGCCGCTGACTTCAGCGGGTAAGAGGCCGATGGTGCCACAGAAGACAAGGGGCTTGCCGAGGTACTGCTCGTGGAAGACCACGGAGCCGTTCACGGTGGGGATGCCGGACTTGTTGCCGCCGTGCTCCACGCCTTCACGCACGCCTTCGAGCACGCGGCGGGGGTGCAGCAGACGGGGCGGCAGAACCTTGTCGTAGAAGGGCGAGGCAAAGCAGAACACATCGGTGTTGCAGATGAGGTCTGCGCCCATGCCGGTGCCCATGGGGTCGCGGTTCACGCCGACAATGCCGGTGAGCGCGCCGCCGTAGGGGTCGAGGGCGGAGGGGGAGTTGTGCGTTTCGACCTTGATGCAGATGCTGTGGTCTTCATCAAAGGTGATGACGCCGGCGTTGTCCTTGAAGACGGACAGGCAGAAGTCGTCCTCGCCGCGTTCCTCGCGGATGCGGGCGGTGGAGTCCATGATGAAGGTCTTGAAAATGCTGTCGATGGTGGTGCGGGTGCCCTTTTCGCGGTTTTCGTAGTCGATCTTGGCGCTGAAGATTTTGTGCTTGCAGTGCTCGGACCACGTTTGGGCGAGGGCTTCCAGCTCCGCATCCGTGGGGTGGGCGCTGAGGCCTGCGGCCTTGCGCGCGGCGGCCACGTCCGGGTCGGTGTAGTGGTCGCGGATGGTCTGCATCTCCTCAAGGGAGAGGGCGAGGGTGTTCTCGCGGGAGAAGGCGACGAGCTCGTCGTCGGTCATGGACTGCAGGTCAACCTCGGCGACGTCGTCGAGCACTTCGCCGGTGACCTGTGCGGCCTTGGGCTCGAAGCCCGGGGCCTTGGCCCAGTCGGCGGCGGATTTGTACTCAAAGCGTTGGATCAGCTCGTTGGCGAGGAAGTCCTTGCCGATGCGGGCGATGTCGTCTTCGGACAGGTCGCCGGACAGGAGATACTGGGTGGAGGTGTACACCGCGATGCTTTCGGCCTCTTCCGGAGAGCGCTCCAGAATGAGGGCAAGGCTCTGATGGGCGGTGCGGCCTTCGTTGTCGGTGACGCCGGGCCTAAAGCCCACTTCGATAATCCAGTCGAACCCATCGGCCAGCGGCGTGGTTGAGGCGACGTGGAGGACGGGGTCGTGCAGGGCGGCGGCATCAACGATGGAACGGACGTCGCAATCGTCCACGCCCTGAATGGTGAAGACCTTGATAATACGGCAATCCGTCACGGGCAGCCCCAGCGCGTGGGTGATGCCGTGGGCAACCTTTTTGCCCACAGTGTCCGTGACATGCTTCTGAAGTCCCAACTCAACTCGCCTGAGCATTGACGTGTCTCCCTGTTTGCGTGCTGCTCGGACCGGGAGTCCGGTCCTGCGGTTCCCTTGAAAAGATGAAGCCGGGTCCACGGTTGTGGCCCGGTCTGTCAGTGCGCCCCGCATGGGGCGGCGTCGAAGTCGCGAAAAATCATTCCATCCAGTGGATGCGGTTGCCGCCGACGGCCTTGGCGGCATAGGTGCCTTGGTCCGCGCGCCGCAGCAGGTCCGCCGGGCGTTCGTCCTCGCCGAGGAGCGCCGCGCCCATGCTGAGACCTACTGCGCCCTTGAAGCGGGTGTTGACCGCCTCGTGAATGCGCTGGGCCAGCGTGCGCATGCCTTCCTCGCTGGTTTCCGTGACAATGACGGCGAACTCGTCCCCGCCGTAGCGGCAGGGATAGTCCGTCCCGCGGCGGACGGTGTGGCGCAAAATTTGGGCGACGCCCTTGAGGACGTCGTCTCCGGCCTGATGGCCGTGGGTGTCGTTGATGGCTTTAAAGCCGTCTAGGTCGAAAAAGAGCAGCCCCAGCGGTCGGCCTGTGCGGCCAAAGCGCTGCGCTTCGCGCTCCAGCAGGCTGTGGAACTGGTAGTGGTTGAACAGCCCCGTCAGCCCGTCGCGCACGGCCTGCCTGCGGAGCTTTTCCTCAAGCCGCCGGATGTCCGTAAGGTCGCGGCCCACAACGAGGTAGGTTGCCTGCTCGCCCGCGGTGCCCACAAGGAGCGAGATGACCATCTCAAGGGGGAGGGGCTTTTCGCGCCCAACATCAAGGGCAACCTCCACACTGGTGGTCTTTGGGTGCAGGCGCGAGGCATCCCATGCGCCGTCGTTTTCGTCCACGGGGGTGGCCACGGTGAACAGATTTTTACCCACAAGGTGGCGTTCATGCTCCGGCGAGGCAAAGGTGATGACGCCGCGCGCATCCGTGGTGAGCACAACGTCGCGCATGGACGAAATGACCTGCTCCAGAAATGCCCCCTGCCGCAGGGCCTGCATTTCAACGGAGGAGACCTCGGTGACGTCCTCAATCATGAACAGAATATCCTGCTTGTCCTGCTTGTGGGCGGAGAGATAGACGCAGCGGGGCGGCGTGTCCCCGGAGGGCTGCAGGCAAAAGACCTTGCTGAATGCCTCGCGCGAGGGCGTGGAGAGAAAGTCCGTCCAGTCGCGGCCAAGGCCGGTGGAGCCAATTTCGTGCAGGCAGTCGATGATGAGGCGCCCTTGGGGATTCTGCGGGTAGCCGAGAAGCTCGTAGAGCTTTTGATTCATCTCCCACACGCGGCTTTCGGCGTCGAGGCGGGCAACGCCCACGGGCAGATTATCCAGCGTGCGCGCCTTGCTGACAAGGACCGCTTGGCGCTTGTTGTAGCGCTCAAGGGAGCGGCTGACGAAGCGCAGATACAGCTGCGCCTTGGCCATGATGTCGTCCGAGGCACCGGTGTGGGGGAAGCGGATTTCGCCCCATTTGTCGCCAACGGCAATGAGCTGATGGGCGTCGCCTGCTGCGCCCCGCCATGGCAGGTCGGCAAGCTGTTCGGCCGCGCCGGAGGCGGTGACGCCGTCCTCAGGGTGGCACTGATAGAGGCTCCAGCGGTGCTGCCCCGGTTCGCTCAGGCACAGGTCCCAGTCGCTGAGGGCGAAGTTCCAGCGCAGATGGCGGGCCAGGGTGCGGGCCACGGTGTGGGTGCCGCCGTCGGCGGAGGCGATTTCCATGGCTTGCAGATGGAAGGTCTGCATGTCCTGCAGGGAGTGCTCGTAGAGCCTGTCGGCCTTTGGCACTTCGGAAAGATGGATGGTGGAGAGCATGGAGCGGAAGCGCGTCAGGCACATGGCGCGCAGTTCTTCCATCTCCTCGCGGGTGAGGCCGAGAATCTGCCGGATGAAGGCCTCGTGATGGACGAGTTCCTCCGGGGCGTTCATGCCGTGGCAGTCGTTGGCGAGTTCGGCCCAGCGGGTGGCGAGGATGACGATACGGGTCGGAACGGGGTGGCGTTCGATGTCGTCCAAGTCATGGTGGTGGCGGATGCTGTCGCACCCGATGTCCGGGATGTCCCAGAGGCGCAGAAGCTGCGCGGAAAGTTCGGCGTGGTCAACGGACCATATTTCGCGCTCGGCCTCCAGCTGGCCGGGGCGCAGGCAGGTGAGGGGGACCTTGGGCGGAGGCGGCAGGGAGCCGTTTTCGTCGCCAGAAAGCGCGATGAGGGAGATATCCTTGAGCAGGGTGCACAGGTAGAGCTTGTCGGCCGTGTCCGGCACCGCGCGCTCGGCCATGAGCCCGGCGGCCACGGCGGACCACACCACCATGCGCCAGTTGCAGAAGGCGTCGTCTGTGTCCACAGCGGCGGACTGGCGCGATTCCAGATAGGAGACGGACAGGGCAATCTTGAGAATCTCGCGCGTGCCGAGGACCACGGCGGCGCGTTCCAGATTGGTGACGCCCTGCGACAGGCCATAAAAGGGGGAGTTGACCAGATTCAGCACGGCCACAGTCATCGCCGGATCAAGGCTGATGATGCGGGCGATGGCTTCGAAGCTCGGCTCGGGTTTGACCAGTTCCTGCAGCAGCTTGGACATTGCGGGCGGGAAGGTCTGTTCCAGACTCTGTCTGGCGGAGGTGAGAACGGTCTTCAAGGCGTGCTGCATGGTCGGGTGCCTGTGCTCCTACTTTTCCCGTGACAGAACGTAGTCCAGAACCGAGTGGAGAACCTCTCGCTCCGGTGTCTCCGGGAAGGCCGAGAGGGCGTCGTGGGCCATGTTGGCGTAGCGCTCCGCGGCTTCGCGCGTTTTCTGCGGCAGGCCAAGGCGCGTTATCTCGCCGAGGATGTGCGCTGTTTCGTCCTCTGTCAGGGCATTGTCCCGGAACTTGGTCAGCACCTGCTGGCGCTCGGCGTCCGGCAGGGAGTCAAAGTAGCCGATGAGCGGCAGGGTGAGCTTGCCTTCCTTCAGGTCGCCGCCCGAGGGCTTGCCCGAGACGTCCGAGGGGGACACGTAGTCGAGGGCGTCGTCCACAAGCTGGAAGGCGATGCCAAGGTACAGCCCGTAGTTGTGGGCGGCTTGTTCCTGCTCTGGTGTGGCTCCGGCGACGATGGCTCCGGCCTCGCACGCGGCCTGAAAGAGGTAGGCCGTCTTGCCGGTGATGATGTCGAGGTAATCGTCGTTGGTGAGGTCCGTATTGCGGACGTTGGCGATTTCCTTCACCTCGCCGGTGGCGGTGCGCAGGATGGCCTCGGACAGGATGGCGGTGAGGCGCGGCTCGCCGTAGTCCGCCACAAGGCGGTTGGCAAGGGCCAGCAGCACATCGCCTGCGAGGATGGTCACGTTGGGGCCGTAGACGATGTGGGCGCTTTTGCGGCCACGCCGCAGGGCGGCTTCGTCAAGGATGTCATCGTGCAGCAGGGTGGCGGAGTGGAGCATCTCCAGCGAGCAGGCCAGCGGATAGGGCGTATCGCCCTGCGCGCCAAGGGCGCGGGAGGCCAGCAGCGTCAACAGCGGCCGGATGCGCTTGCCCCCAGCGGCCAGAACGTGCTGGATGGGCGGCCGGACACTGCCGTCGAGCTTGTCCGTTTCACGCTCCAAGAACGCATTGATGCGCGGGAGCTCGTTTTCAAGATACGATAAAATAAGCTTGTGCATAGGTGGTGTATTATCCATGTTCCCCTGTTGCAGGGCAAGACAAGAGTAATGGGCTGAACAGGGTGGTCCCTATCCGATAGATGCTCCGGATGCAAGCTGCGAAAGCCTCTTGAGCGCGCAGCGTCCGGCGTCGGACATATCAACGCTCAGGTCGTCCACATAGGCCGCAATGTGCCGCTCCAGCGTTTCGTCGTCCATTTCCTGCGCCAAGGTGCGCACCAGCGGCCAGATATCCTCGCGGTGGGCGCGGGCGTGGAGGATGCTGCTGCGGATGCTTTCGGTGATGGCGCCGCGCTCGGCTTCGGGCAGTGCGGTGCGCGCGGCAATGACGCCAAGGGGAATGGGGGCCTCTTCGCCCTGCTCCTTCCACCATGCGCCAAGGTCCATGCGCAGCTGGAGGCCGTAGCGCTCGTAGACGAGGGCGGTTTCGTGGATGACCAGCCCCGCGTCCACCTTGCCCTGTCGCACGGCGTCCACAATGTCCGAGAACAGCATAGGGACGGGGGTGAAGCCGTTTGGCAGGGCGGCGCGCAGCACGGTGTAGGCCGTGGTGCCAAGGCCGGGGACGGCAACGGTCTTCGGGGTCTTAGGCGCGTCGGGGCGCGCCACCAGCTTGGGCCCGGCGCCTTTGCCAAAGGCCGCGCCGCTGTCCAGCACGGTGTAGGTGCGGGTGAGGCCAAGGGATGCGGCGGCGGACATCTTGACGACGTCGTAGCGCTCCTCGGCGGCGGCGTGGTTGAGTTCCTCAACGTCCGCCCACACAAAACGGACGGGCCGCTCAAGGCGCTCTGGGATGCGGCCCAGAATCCATGCGGCAAAAATAAACGTGTCGTTAGGACACGGCGATATGGCAACGGTCAAAGCATCAGTCATGGTCATGGTCCAATTGCCGGGTCTGTGTCCGGCGTGCGTCCGGCAGGGCCGGAGCGTGGTTGTACTGTTCCCGCTTTGGGGTGTGTGCGGCGCGTGGCGCGGCATAGGCGCGCGCCGTGCAGTGCGGCGAAAATGCGCGGGCGGTCGCTCTTTTCGCCGTTTAGGCTGTGGAAAACTGTGTGCTTGGGCGCGTTATTCTGCCGCGGGGCCAAGCAGGGTTTCACAGGCGGCGGCAAGGGCCGCGAAGGCTCCGGGGATGTCCCAGTCTGCCGCGGCGCGGGAGCCAACGGCGTTGGACACCGTGCGCAGTTCAAGGAACGGCACGCCTGCCTGCGCGCAGGCAAGGGCGCAGGCAAAGCCTTCCATGTTCTCCACCTTCGCGTCCGGGTAGCGCGCTTGTATGGTTGCGGCCCGTTCCGGCGTGCCACTGACGCCTGCAACGCTCACAATGGGCGCAAGAGGCCACGCCTGCGGCAGCGTAAGGCCCATGGCCGCTGCGGCGTCGTGCGGGGACAGGGGGAGGCGGTCATACACGTCGCCGCCTTCCCACTGCGCAAAGCCAAGGCCCTGCGGCGACAGCCCGCTTGGGGTGAACAGGCCGTACTCCGGGAAGATTTCAGCGCTTGCGGCGCATGTTGCGCCAAGGGGCAGGGCGGCAAGGTCGAGGCTGCCGCCCAGTCCGGCGTTGACCACGCCGCAAGTCTCCGGGTGCGCCCCCAGCATGCGGCCTGTGGCAATGCCCGCGCTGACAGGGCCAACGCCCGTAATCAGCACGCGGCACGCGCGCCCATGCAGTGTGGCCGCCGCGCTGCCTCCCGGCTTGGGGAGGTCCTGCAGCGCGGGCAGGGCGGCGGCGCATTCCTTGGCGGTGGCAAAGACCAGCGCAATCATGATTCGTCCTTCCGGATGGTCAGTCTGTACAGGCCGTCGCCAATGCGCGCTGTGGAGACAATGCTGGCGCCCCTGTGCCGCAGGACGATGTCCACCTTTGGCAGGCCCGCCTCGTTGGCGTCGGCCTCCATGGTGCCACCCGGCGGCAGGGACTGGAGATGCAAACTCATCTCCCGGAATCCGGCTCAGCAGTCCTGCCAGCAGTTAATGCGCCGTACGCCGTCCTGCATCGTGCAAAGCTCCTACAGCCGCCACAGTTCCAGCCCGAGGGCTTCGAGGCTGCTGCGGTCGAAAAGGCTCTTGATGTCCATCACCACGCCCTGTTTCGGGTCGCGGAAGAATCCGGCGATGGTCTCGGCCGAGAACGCCATGTATTCCTCGTGCGGCACGGCCAGAATCAGGCCGTCCAGCTCCGTGAATTCCTCAAGGCCCACAAGGTCCAGCCCGTATTCGTGGCGGGCTTCCTCGGGGTCGGCCATGCTGTCGTGGATGAGCACGTTGGCGCCGTATTCGCGAAGCTCCGTCACCACGTCAACAACCTTGGTGTTGCGCAGGTCCGGCACGTTTTCCTTGAAGGTCAGGCCAAGGATGCCGATGCGGGCGTCCTTGATAAGGCAGCAGCGGGCGATGAGCTTTTTGATGAGCGTTTCGGCCAGCCATTTGCCCATGGAGTCGTTAATTTCGCGTCCGGCAAGGATAACCTGCGGGTGGAAGCCCATCTCCTCGGCCTTGAAGGTCAGGTAGTAGGGGTCCACGCCAATGCAGTGCCCGCCCACAAGGCCGGGGCGGAAGGGCAGGAAGTTCCACTTCGTGCCTGCGGCCTCCAGCACCTCGACGGTGTCGATGCCCATGCGGTCGAAAATAAGGGCCAGCTCGTTCATCAGGGCGATGTTCAGGTCGCGCTGGGTGTTTTCGATGACCTTGGCGGCCTCGGCCACCTTGATGCAGGACGCGCGGTGCACGCCAGCGGTGACAACGGTTTCGTACACGCGGCAGAGCAGGTCCGCCGTGGCGTCGTCCTGTCCGGCCACCACTTTGACGATGGTTTCCAGCGTGTGCACCTTGTCACCGGGGTTGATGCGCTCCGGCGAGTAGCCAACAAAGAAGTCCGCGCCGCAGGTGAGGCCGGACTGCTCCTCAATGATGGGGACGCAGATTTCTTCCGTGAGGCCGGGGTACACCGTGGACTCGTAGACAATGACGGTGCCGGGGGCGAGGTTGGCTCCAACGGTGGTGGAAGCCCCCGTTACGGGAGTCAGGTCCGGGCGGCGGTTGGCGTCGATGGGGGTGGGCACGGCCACGATGATGAGGCCGGCCTTTTTCAGGTCCGCCGGGTCGCAGGTATAGTCGATGGAGACGGTAGGGAGCTTGCCGTCCTCAACCTCGCCCGTGCGGTCAAAGCCGCCCTTCAGCTCGTCAACGCGCTTGGCGGAAATATCAAATCCGATGACGGAAAAGTGTTTGGCCAGCGCAACGGCAAGGGGCAGGCCGACATAGCCCAGCCCAACAACGGCAAGGGGCGTCTTTCCGCTACGCAGGTCTTCAAACGATACCATGATGTCAACTCCTTCAATGCACCGGCATCGGGGTGCGGAGGGTGGACAGCGCCTTGGGCCGGATGTAGGACAAAAGCATGATGAACTTTGATTGGAGACTGTTCGTAGCCGCCCTAGGCCTTGCGTGTGTTCTTGAGGGAGCGCTGTATACTCTTGCCGCGAACCAGATGCCGCGCATATTGCGACAACTCGCGGAGCGGCCGCCCTCCGAACTGCGGAAGTTCGGATTGACGGCCGTCATCCTCGGTCTTTTGCTTGTGATGTTCGCGCGGTCTTAGGCGCCGCGCGGACTTATTTCTTCTTTTTCTTCTTGGCGGCGGTCTTTTTACTGGCCGCCTTTTTCTTTTTGCGGGCCGTTGCAGTTGCGGATTTTTTGGTGGCCTTCTTGGGCGCCGCCTGTTCCTCCGCCTGTCCCGTGGCCTCGGTCTTCGCTTCTACGGCTTTTGCCGGGGCTTTCGCAACGTCTTTTTCCGGCGCGGGCTGTGTGGCGGCAGTGTCCTTTTGGGGGGCCGTCTGCGCAGGCGATTTGGCCTGCTCCGCCTTCTTGGGCGTTTCGGAAGCGGCATCAGCCGCCTTCGCCGTTTCAGCCGTCTTCTTTTTAGCCGCAGTCGCAGGCTTTTTTGCCTTTTTTGCGGCAGGCGTCTTGGCGTCTTCTGCCTTGGCCTGAGGCTTTTCAGCTGCGGCCTTCTTTTCTGCCTTTTTGGGGGCCGCTTCCGCGTCCTTCTGCGCCGCTTTTGCCGTCTTGGCAGCGGGTTTGGGCGCCGTCTTGGACGAACTGCTCGCCTTCTTCGCGGGTTTCTCCGCAGGCTTCTTTGTCGTCTTTTCAGCCGTGTCCGCAGCCTTCTTGGTTGCGGTTTTCTTTGCGGTGGCCGTCTTGGCCGCGGCGGTCTTCTTCGGCGTCTCAGCGGCCTTGCTCGCCGTTGCAGCGGTTTTGCCGCTCGTGGTCTTTTTCTTGGCCGCAGGTTTTGCCGCCTTGGCCGTGGTGCTGGTTTCCGCCGCGCTCTTTTTGGCCGCCGTCTTGGTTGCGGCTTTCTTCGCCGGAGCGGCCTTTTTCGTGGCCGCCTTTTTCGGCTTTGGCGCGGTAGCCGTGCTGTACGCATCAAGGGCGAAGGCGACGGCGTCCGGGTTGCGGTCCAGCAGGCCGGAGCCCGGCTCCTCGGGCGCTTTGGACGCCTTGGGGGGAGCGGTGATGGCCGCCGCGCTCTTCTGCGCCACATGGATATTCACAATGCCGGACAGCAGCGGGACATGGTAGACCCGCTCAAAGCCCGAAGCCATGATATCACGCGACAGCTCTTCCGGCGTCGGGAAGCCCGTAATCGTATCCGCAAGGTACGAATAGGCGTCTCTGTCGCCTGAGAAGACGCGCCCGATGCCCGGCAGCACCGTGTTCAGGTAAAAATTGTACAGCCCCTTCCAGATGGGTGTGCGTCCGGAGCCGAACTCCAAGATGCACATGCGGCCACCCGGGGCCAGCACGCGGAGCATCTCCGCGTAGGCGTCCTCGCGGGGCTTCATATTGCGGATGCCAAAGGCAATGGTCACGTTGTCCACGCAGGCATCCGGCAAAGGCAGAAACCGACCGTCAGCAAGCACAGGCTGGATGCCGGAGTGCGTGCCCGGCTTCAGCTTCGTCTTGCCCTTCATCAGCATGGGCTTGGAGAAGTCCATGGACAGGACGTCCATCTCAGGGTGCTGGCGCTTGATCTCAAGGGAGACATCCAGCGTTCCGGCAGCAAGGTCCAGCGTGCGGCCCGTCGAGCCAGGACGCAGCGTACGGACTAGCCGTTGCCGCCAATAAATGTCCTGACCAAGGCTCAGGAAATGATTGAGAAAGTCGTACCAGCCAGCAATGCGTCCGAACATGCCAGCAACATTGCCAGCATGACGTGAATGGTCGGGATTCTGCATGTGTGTCGAACCGTGCCTGCGTTTAGCGCTGAATCTGCGCGTTGTCGTCCTCAGCGGAGATGGTGGCCAGAACCTCGTTGTATATCTTGGAAAAATAGTCCGGGAAATTGGTCGGTGAAATGCGGCCCGTTTCAATAAACTTCACCACGATCTCTTTCGTGACCTGCAAAGCCTGCTTCTGTAGCTTTTCCACTGGAGCCTCCCTGTGGATGGCGCTTGCGATGCGATAGAGGTTGTCATTGGAAAAACCCGCCCGGGGGGAAACGTCACCTGACCACCGTGTCAAATGAGACCGGGCGGGTAAAAAGAATAACCCGGTAGGCCATCCCTTTTTTTGTGGGCTTTTAGCATCTTGCATCACAGGAGTCGAGGTTTACTCTACAGCGCCGCCACGTGCGCCCCGCCGCATGCTGCGTTTTGCGCAGGCTTTCGAGCATGGCGCTTGCGTTGGCAGGCGCTCTGCGGCGTAGCGTGCAGCGGTGGGGGAAGTGGTGCCGGGTGCAGGGTGGATGAAGCCATGGGAGAGTTTTTTTGCTCCGCAGGTTTAAGGGCCGTGGGCCCTTAAAAATCCCATGTGCGCACAGACC
>NZ_JBUDSW010000095.1:0-12572 GCF_054921475.1 Desulfobaculum sp.
CCCTGAGCGGTACTACCTTCATCGCCAACTACTTCACCGACTCCGTGGGCGTGCTGCTCGACAAGTTCGGCCGCATGCTGTTCTACACCGACACCATCGGTGGCGGCGGCTTCCCGCAGGGTTGGACCGTGTTCTACTGGGCCTGGTGGGTCATCTACGGCATCCAGACCTGCATCTTCCTCGCCCGTATCTCCCGCGGACGCACCGTCCGTCAGGTCTGCGTCGGCATGGTTTCCGGCCTGACCGTCACCACCTGGTTCATGTGGACCGTTCTGAGCGGCAACACCATGGACCTTATCCACAAGGGCGCACTGGACCTCACCAAGTTGGTAGCCGAGCACGGCGCGCCGCGCGCCGTCATCGAAACGTGGGCTGCGCTGCCGCTGAGCACCGTGACCATCGGCGCCTTCTTCATCCTGTGCTTTGTGGCGACCGTGACGCTGATTAACGCCTGCTCCTACACGCTGGCCATGTCCACCTGCACCGAGGCCGACGGCTACAGCGAGCCTCCGGTTTGGGTCCGTGTTGGCTGGTCCATCCTCGTGGGCATCATCGGCGTGACCCTGCTGGCTCTTGGCGGCCTGAAGCCTCTGCAGACGGCCATCATCGCCGGCGGTTGCCCGCTCTTCTTCGTCAACCTCATGATCATTACGTCCTTCATTAAGGATGCAAAGAAGCAGAACTGGTAAGTTCTGCAGTGATACCAGGTCGATAAAAAAGACAACTCAAGGAGAATCCACATGGATTTTAAGCTTTCTGATGAACAGGAACTGTTTGTAGCTGGCGTACGCGAGCTGATGGAGCGCGAAAACTGGGAAGCCTACTTCGCAGAGTGCGACGAAAAGCACGTGTACCCCGAGCGCTGGGTTAAGGAACTGGCCGACCTCGGCATCGACACCATGCTGCTGCCCGAAGAGCACGGTGGAATGGAAGCTGGCATGGTCACTCTGGCCGCCATCTGGGAAGAGCTGGGCCGCCACGGCGCACCCACCTACGTTCTGTACCAGCTGCCCGGCTTCGGCACCATTCTGCGCTACGGCACGCAGGAGCAGATCGACAAGATCTTTGCCTTCCGCGGCACCGGCAAGCAGATGTGGAACTCCGCCATCACCGAGCCCAGCGCCGGCTCCGACGTGGGCAGCCTGAAGACCACCTACACCCGCAAGAACGGCAAGGTGTACCTGAACGGCCACAAGTGCTTCATCACCAGCAGCGCCCATTGCCCCTACCTCGTGGTGATGGCTCGCGACTCCGAGTCCGAGAAGCCTGTCTTCTCCGAGTGGTTCGTGGACATGAGCCTGCCGGGCATCAAGCTGAACCCCCTCGACAAGCTGGGCCTGCGCATGGACAGCTGCTGCGAAGTCATCTTCGACAACGTTGAGCTGGAAGAGAAGGACCTCTTCGGCACTGACGGCAACGGCTTCAACCGCGTGAAGGAAGAGTTCGACGGCGAGCGTTTCCTCGTGGCCTGCACCAACTACGGCGTGGCCTACTGCGCCTTTGAGGACGCAGCCAAGTACGCCAACCAGCGCGTGCAGTTCGGCGAAGCCATCGGCCGCACCCAGCTGATTCAGGAAAAGTTCGCCCACATGGCCATCAAGCTGAACAGCATGAAGAACATGATCTACGAAGCCGCATGGAAGTGCGACAACGGCATCATGTCCTCCGGCGACGCCGCCATGTGCAAGTTCTACTGCGCCAACGCCGCCTTTGAAGTTGTGGACGACGCCATGCAGATTCTCTGCGGCATCGGCATCACCGGCCACCGCGTGGGCCGCTTCTGGCGCGACCTGCGTGTTGACCGCGTTTCCGGCGGCTCTGACGAGATGCAGATCCTGACCCTTGGTCGTTCTGTGCTCAAGCAGTACCGCTAGGCGACTGGCCCGGAAATCGTACAACACTTCCAAGGACACAGTAGAATGTCGAATAAAGTGCAGACTCCCAAGTTCGGCCCGCTGAGCGGCGTACGCGTCGTGTTCTCGGCCATCGAGATCGCCGGTCCGTTCTCTGCCCAGATGCTCGCCGAGTGGGGCGCAGAAGTCATCTGGATTGAGAACACGGCCTACGCGGATACCATCCGTGTGCAGCCGAACTATCCCGAATACTCCCGCCGCAACCTCCATGCGCTGTCGCTGAACCTGTTCTCCGACGAGGGCAAAGAAGCGTTCCTGAAGCTCATGGAGACCACGGACATCCTCATCGAGTCCAGCAAAGGCCCCGCCTTTGCCCGCCGCGGCATCACCGACGAACTGCTGTGGGAGCACAATCCCGCTCTGGTCATCGCGCATCTGTCCGGCTTCGGCCAGTACGGCGTGGACGAGTACACCAACTCCGCCGCCTACAACACCATTGCGCAGGCCTTCAGCGGCTACCTCATCCAGAATGGCGATGTGGACCAGCCCATGCCCGCCTTCCCGTACACCGCGGACTATATTGCGGGCTTCACTGTCACCAGTTCCGTTCTGGCCGCCCTGTACAAGGCCAAGCAGACCGGTGAGGGCGAAAGCATCGACGTCGCCATGTACGAAGCCATGCTCTGCGTGGGCCAGTACTACATGATCGACTACTTCAACGGTGGTCAGGTCTGCCCGCGTCAGACCAAGGGTAAGGACCCCATCTGGGCCGGTTGCGGTACCTACAAGTGCAAAGACTGCTACTTCGTCACCGAAGTGGTGGGCGTCAAGCAGATCAAGGGCATGCTCGAAAAGCTGGGCCTGTCCAATCTGCTCGGCACCGAGGACGTCCCTGAGGGCTGCCAGCTTATCAAGCGCGACTGCGAAGCTGGCCGTCTGTTCGAGGACAAGCTCGACGAGCTCTTCGCCGAGATGTCCCTTGAGGACGTGCAGGAGCTGCTGGGCTCCATGCGCATCGCCTTTGCCAAGGTGCTCACCGTCCCCGAGCTGGAGTCCAATCCCCAGTACATCGCCCGCGAATCCTTCACCCAGTGGGAAACGCAGGACGGCAAGGAGTTCAAGGGCCCCAACGTCATGCCGAAGTTCAAGAAGAACCCCGGCAAGATTTGGCGCGCCATGCCCCAGCACGGGCAGGACACCGCCGCCATCCTCGGCGACCTCGGATACACGGAAGAAGCCATCAGCGCTCTTGCAGACAAGGGCATTGTCAAATTGAGCGATCCTCCCAAGGCCGACTAACACTCGGTTAAAGTTGTGGGGGAGGGACAGCCGTTTCCCTGGCGGCTGTCCCTCCTGTCACCACACGGTGGAACGTCAGTTCCTGTGAGACGGTTCCGGCAGATGAGTGAAGACGGACCGGAATGCACAAGGTTTCCGCTGTGGCCTGAAGAAGAATGAGCTGAGCGAAGAGGTGCGAGCGATGGATATTATCGGCAACAAAAACCTGCGCTGCATGTGGGATGAACTGGCCTGCATGCATGGCAACAAGACGGCGCTGGTTTTTGAAGACATTTCAGGAAATACCAGACAATACACCTATGCCGAGCTCAATAGGGAGATCAACAGGGCCGCCAACCTGTTTCTTTCGCTTGGTATCAAAAAGGGCGACAAGGTCGCCATTCAGCTCCACAACAGCCCCGAGTTCATCGTGAGCTGGTTCGGACTGGCCAAGATTGGTGGCGTTATGGTCCCCATCAATGCCCACTATCTGCACGGCGAAAGCGCCTACATCCTGCAGAAGTGCGACATTAAGACCATCGTCATCGAAAAGAAGTTCTTTGAAATTTACGACACCATCCAGCGCAAGGGCGACGCTGCGCTGGAGACCATCCTCGTGGCGCGCATGGAGCACGGCGAGGACATTCCCGGCACGGTGAATTTTGGCAGGGAGATGGCGCAGCAGCCGGATACGCTGCAAACCATTGTCCCCCTGTCCAGTGATGATGTGGCCGAGATTCTGTTTACCTCCGGCACCACCTCGCGCCCCAAGGGCGTGGTCATCACGCACTACAACCTGCTGTTCGCCGGGCGCTACACCTCGTGGCAGTGTTGCCTGCGCAGCGACGACAGGTACCTGACCATGATGCCCGCGTGTCACATCGATTTTCAGTGTACGGCGGCCATGCCGACGTTCACCACCGGCGCGGCGTTCATCATGCTTGAGAAGTACAGCGCCCACCGGTTCTGGAGTCAGGTGTGTCTGCACCGGGCCACCATCACGGAGTGTATACCCCTCATGGTCCGCACCCTGCTGCTCCAGCCCGAACAAGCGTGGGAACGCAACCACTGTCTGCGCGAGGTGCTTTTCTACCTCGACCTCGCGGAGAGTGAGAAGGACGCCTTCATGCAGCGCTTCGGGGTTCGCTTTTTGACCTCGTACGGCATGACGGAAACCATCGTCGGCATCATTGGCGACAGGCCGGGCGATGCGCGGCGTTGGCCGTCCATCGGCCGCGTGGGCCTGACCTACGAGGCCAAAATCGTGGACGAGTGCGGCAACGAGGTGGAGCCGGGAACCCTCGGCGAAATCTGTGTGAAGGGTATTCCCGGCAAGACCATCCTGCGGGAGTACTACAACGCCCCGGAAGCCACCGCCCGCGTGCTGAGCAAGGACGGCTGGCTGCGCACCGGCGACAACGGCTTCATGGACGAAGACGGCTACTTTTATTTCATGGACCGCAATATGAACCTCATTAAGCGGTCCGGGGAGAACATCTCGGGGACGGAGATTGAAAACGTTCTCGTGTGTCACCCCAAAATCGTGGACGCCGCCGTTGTGGGCGTGCCCGATGACATCAGCGACGAAGCCGTCAAGGCCTTCGTCATCATCAAGGAAGGCGAAACGTTGAGCGTGGACGAGATTTTTGACTACTGTTCCGCGCACATCGCCAAGTTTAAGGTGCCTTCCTACATTGAGATTCGGAAGTCGTTCCCCCGGTCCTGCTCCGGCAAGGTCCAGAAGAACGTGCTGAAGATGGAAAGCGTTGGAGGCAACAGCTTGACTGCTGCCAACGTATGTAGCGCCAACGCGCAGTAGTGCGCAGCGCGGCAGAAAGCTGAGCGCGCCGGATTCGTGGACGCAAATTCCTGATCGTGATCAGTAAGTGACCACCCGGCAGGTAATAATCACAGTCATAAAAGGAAGGTCGACATGGCTTTAAAGTTGGACATGCAGGGCAAGACCTACGGCCCGTTTGTGCGTGAGTATGATTTCAAGGACCTGAGCCTCTTCGCACTGGGTTGCGGCGCCGGTTACGACGGCAAGACGGACCTCCAGTACGTCTACGAGAAGGACATGAAGGTTCTGCCGATGTTTGCTGCCATGCCTATTGTGGACAGCGAAGTCACCAAGACGATCGACTACGGCTTCAACTGGGGCGGCTCCCTGCACTGGGGCTTTGACCTGCAGTTCCACCAGCCCATGACCGCTCTGTCCGGCACCCTGAGCACCCACGTTCTGCTCAAGGGCCTGTATGACCGCGGCGAAGGCCGTGGCCTGCTGGCGCAGCACATTGGCGACACCTACGACGAGAACGGTACCAAGCTCTTCACCAACGAGAGCTGGGACTGCGCCCTCTACGACGGCGGCTGGGGTGGCCCCAAGGCCCCCAAGGACATTGTCGAAATCCCCGATCGCGAGCCCGACTTTGAGGTGAGCGAAGAGATCGCCCTGAACCGCGCCCTCATCTACCGCCTCTCCGGCGACTTCCACCCCCAGCACATCGACTGGGCCTACGCGCAGGAGTTCGGCCATCCCAAGCCGAACCTGCACGCCGTCAGCACCGCCGGTGTGGCGTGCCGCCACATCATCAACACGCTGTTCCCCGGCGAGCCGGAGCGTCTGACCCGCTTCAAGACCCGCATTACCAAGTCCCTGTACCCGGGCTGCACGATCAAGACCCAGATGTGGAAGTGGGATGACAATTCCATCCACTTCCGCGTGATTGACGCCGACAACCCCGAGATCGCGTACCTGAACTACGCTCTGGCCGAGTGGAAGTAGGGCGCTGAGCTTTTTACCGCTGCCGGGGCAATGCTCCGGGGCCGTCAGGGGGGCGGCGTGCGTCGCCCCTTGGCACAAAAAGTATACGAGACAGATTGGAGAAAGCATGAAGATCATCGTTGGATGCAAATTGGTTCCTGAAGAGCAGGACATCGCTGTCAACAAGGACGGCAGCCTCGACACCAGCAAGGCCGCTCCCAAGATCAGCCAGTTCGACCTCAACGCCGTGCAGGCCGCTGTGGACATGAAGGGCGAGATTGAGGGCACCACCGTCACCGCCCTGAGCGTTGGCGGCAAGGAGCTGGAAAACACCAAGGCCCGCAAGGACATCCTGTCCCGCGGCATGGACGAACTCACCGCCGTCATCGACGAAGGCTTCAAGGGCGCTCTGCCGCACAAGACTGCCGCCGTCATGGCCGCTGCCGCCGAAAAGGTCGGCTACGACCTCATCCTCTGCGGCGACGGCTCCGGCGACCTGTACGCCCAGCAGGTTGGCGTGCGCCTTGGCGCACAGCTGGACGTGCCCACCGTCAGCGGCGTGAGCAAGATTGTCTCCGCCGAGGAAGGCAAGCTCACCGTTGAGCGCGCTCTGGAAGACGAAGTGGAAGTGCTGGAAATCGCTCTTCCCGCCGTTGTTTCCGTCACCGCCGACATCAACGTTCCCGCCATTCCGGGCATGAAGGCCATCCTTCAGGCCGCCAAGAAGCCCGTGAACGTGCTCACCGCCGACGAACTCGGCCTTGGCGAGCAGTCCGAGCTTGTGGAGTCCGTCTCCGTGCAGGCGCCCAAGCAGAAGGAACGGAAGAAGATCATCATCGAAGGCGATGGCGAAGATCAGATCGCTGAATTCGTCGGCAACCTCCGCAAAGTCATCAACTAAACGGGGAAGAAAATGAGCAAACTTTCCAACGTATGGGTATTCAGTGATGCGGCTTCCCGTCTGGCCGAAGTGATCGCCGGCGGCGCCGAACTTGGTGAAAAGGTCTCCGCATTCGTCCTCGGTTCTCAGGACGACGTGGCCAAGGCTTTCGCCCTGGGCGCAAGCGCCGTGTACCACCTTGGCGACAAGGACTCCGCCCGCATCGTCGAGGACTACGCCGACACCATGGCCAAGGTCATCGCCGAGGGTGAAACCCCCGCAATGGTCCTGCTGCCCGCCACCCGCCGCTGCAAGGGCCTTGCCTCCAAGCTGGGCGTGAAGCTGAACGCCGGCGTGCTGACCGAGGCCGCCGACATCGAAGCTGGCGCCGAAGGCGTGTCCGGCAAGCACATGGTCTACGGCGGTCTGGCCCTTGGCGAAGAGAAGGTGACCTCCGCCGTCTCCATCGTCGTGGTTGCCAGTGGCGTGTTCGCTGGCGGCGAGGCCGATGCCTCCAAGACCGGCGAAGCCGTCTCCGTGGACTTTGTGGAGCCCAAGTGCGCCGTGAAGTGCGTTGAGCGCCGCGCCAAGGAAGGCAGCAGCGTCGACCTGAACCGCGCCAAGCGCGTTGTGGGTATCGGCCGCGGCATTGCCAAGCAGGAAGACATCGCCATCGCCGAACAGCTGTGCTCCGCCATCGAGGCCGAGCTGGGCTGCTCCCGTCCCATCGCCGAAGGCGAGAAGTGGATGGAGCACGAGCGCTACATCGGCATCTCCGGCGTTATGCCCAAGCCCGAAGTGTACCTCGCTCTGGGCATCTCCGGCCAGATTCAGCACATGGTTGGCGCCAACGGCGCACAGACCATCGTGGCCGTGAACAAGGACAAGAACGCCCCCATCTTCCAGTTCGCTGACTACGGCATCGTCGGCGACATCTACAAGGTCATGCCCGCGCTGACCGAAGCTTTCAAAGGCGAGTAGACATCTGGGACTCCGTGCGGGGCCGCACTGCTGTGCGGCCCCGCTTTCAGGGGGCACATGGCGGGTTGGTGCGGTAATGCGCCGCATGGTGTGTGAATGTTTTGTCTGATGCACTGCTGCTGCATAGCGCGGTGTGGTGGCGGGGACGCTGCTGTAACGGGTGTATCTCGCAGGTCATTTTGTGGCCGCGGGTGTGTTCTTTGAATATATGACGATGCGTATTGGGTTTTTGAAGGTGCTGTTTTCGTTTTACACGGCGCGCCGCAGGGCTTATCCCCGACCTCGACGCTCAGGCTTGGCCTTGGCCCTTGCCTGTGACCTCCGCCAGAATTCCACGCCGCTTCCTCGTCATCCGTCGCCCCGCGTTCCCTCCGCTGTACGCTGTGGTGCTCCATCCGTCCCGGCAAGGCCATGCTTTGTTGGCTCCGATGCAGAACCACATTGTCCCGGTATCCTGTTGAAAGGGCGCCGCGGTCTGCACTCCTTGGCAGGCCGCGGCACGCTCTTGCTTCATTCGGCAGGACTGTGCGTTTCGACAAACCAAATGCCTCTTTTGTGTGGTCTTCCGTCCGCCAAGACTGTTTGCGGACGTTGTGGGGGATAGTGTTTGTCTTCCAAGGTTTCCGGGACACGGCAAGCGATGTGTGTGGTGCTTGCCATGAGGGGCTGGGAAACAGGAGGTACCTATGGGTGAAATACTTTTTTCCGTCTTTATCGGGGGGTGTTTGATCGCTGTTGGCGTCTACATGAATGTGACGCTCCACAGGGAGCAGAGACGAAGCAGGCTTGATCACGACAACGTATAACAATCAGGAGAAACGCTGTGGATGTGTATACAATAGGCGTTCTGCTGAGCGTTGTTGTCTATATGATTGTCGGCACCTATGCCGGCCTCAAAGTCAAGAATGTTGAGGACTATTACGTCTGTGGCAGAAATGCCCCGACCATTTTGATCACCGGGACGCTGTTTGCGTCCATGCTGAGCACCAACGGATTCATGGGCGACACCGCCTACTGCTACGGCGGCAATATTACCACCATGATTCTTATCAACACGCTGTGCGCGTGTGGGTATGTTCTCGGCGCGCTGCTGTTTGGGCGCTATATTCGCCGCGCCCGTGTCCGGACCATGCCCTCGTATTTCGGCTACCGGTTCAACAGCACGCGCATCCGCCGTTTTGCAGGCGTGACCACGGTTGTCTCGCTGACGGCCTATCTTTTGAGCGTGATTCAGGGCACCGGCATCCTTATGCAGACCATGACCGGGCTTGATCGGGGCGCATGCCTCTTGATCGCTTGGGTCTGCATCACCCTGTTCACGTTTTACTCCGGGTCCCGAGGGGTCATCCTGACGGATACCATCATGTTCATTTTCTTTCTGGGTGCCACCATCATCGCCGGGCCGTACGTCTTTGACGCGGCTGGCGGGCTGGGTGACCTGCTGGTCACCTTGGCGCAGAACCCGAACACGCCCCAAGGCATGCTGGCTTTCCACGGCAATACGGGCGGCGGGTCGGTCACGGACATTATGTTCTACGCCGTGACCATGGGCATTGTGTGGATGGTCGCCGTGGGCGTGAGCCCGTGGCAGGCAGGGCGCAACCTTATGGCCAAGAACGAGCACGTGACGTTTCGTTCCGGAGCCATGGCCGCTGTGCTGACCATCGTCTTTTCGCTCTATCTCTACCTTATTGCGGTGAGCGTCATCCCCCTGCATCCGGGGATGGCGGAGCCGGAGCGCGTCATCATCTGGGCCGCGTATGAAGTGATGCCCAAGCTGGTGGGCGTGGTGATGCTGACGGGCATCATGGCCGCCGGGCTGTCCTCGGCTTCCACGTTCCTTTCCGTGGTGAGCTTCAGCCTGACCAGCGACGTGTGCAACATGTCCTTCAAGGACGACCGCAGCCAGCTGATGTGGACGCGCATCATTGTGCTGCTGGTGGGCCTTATTGCCCTTGGGCTGGCGTATTTGAACCTGTCGAGCATCCGCATCATCACATGGTTTGCCAGCACCATCATTGCGGCGTCGTGGGGCTATGTGGCCTTTGCCAGCGTGTGGAGCAAGTCCCTGACCGAGCGCGGGGCCTTCTTCGCCATGGTTGGCGGGTTCTTTGGCTACTTCATCGCCAAGTGCCTGAAGGAGTTTGCCGGGCTGCCCTTTGAGAATCTGTTCGGCCCGTTCTTCATCGGCGTGGCTGTGAGTGTGATTCTGGGCATCCTTGGCTCGCGGGGGCAGCGGCGCAGCGCGGAAGAGGTGGCTTTTCTGCAAAAGCTGCACACCATGCCGCGCGCCGAGCAAAAGGCCAGCGATTACCGCCGCGACAGAATGTACGGCTGGTTCATGATTGGAACCGGTGTCGCGGTGTCGGCGTTCCTTATCGTGTACTGGGCTGTGCCCTACAACACGCTCCTTGGGCGCGACGTCATGGCAATGCTGCCGTTTTAGCACGTGAACAGAGCGGATTCGTCCGCTTGGAATAGAAACAAGAGGGAAGGCTCCCGCCCATGCGGGAGCTGAACAAGGCGTAACCAACAAACATTTCTTCGGCTCCGCGCCGTGCAAGAGGTGAATTATGTCGGAAGACAAGTTTGACGCTATAATAGTAGGTGCTGGCCTTGCTGGGTGTACCAGCGCCTACCTGCTGGCTCAGGCCGGTTTGGAAACACTGGTCATTGAGCGCGGCAACTTCCCCGGCGCAAAGAATATGACCGGTGGCAGGCTCTACGGCCACAGCCTCGAAAAGATTTTCCCCGGCTTTGCCGAGGAGGCGCCCATTGAGCGCACCATCGTCCACGAGAAGGTTTCCTTCATGGACGAGACCTCCAGCACCACCATGGACTACGCCTGTCCGCAGTCCGAGAACCCGGCCGAGCGTTCCTACTCCGTGCTGCGTTCCAACTTTGACCAGTGGCTGGCGGGCAAGGCCGAAGAGGCCGGTGCCAGCATCGTCCCCGGCATCCGCGTGGACGACCTCATCGTGCGCGAGGGCAAGGTCTGCGGCGTTGTGGCCGCTGGCGAGGAAATGGAAGCCGACGTGGTCATTCTGGCCGACGGCGTGAACTCCATCCTCGGCGAAAAGCTGGGTATGGTGGACAAGGTGACACCGCACCACTGCGCTGTGGGCGTGAAGGAAGTCATCGAGCTGTCCAAGGAGCAGATTAACGACCGCTTCGGCTGCGCCGACGGCGAAGGCGCTGCTTGGCTGTTTGCCGGTATGCCCTCCGACGGCCACATGGGCGGCGGCTTCCTCTACACCAACGAGGACACCATCTCCCTTGGTGTGGTCTTTGGCCTGCACAACATCGAGGCCGCAGGCAAGTCCGTCCCGCAGATGCTGGAGGACTTCAAGAACCATCCCACGGTCAAGCCCCTCGTCGCGGGCGGCAAGCAGGTGGAATACTCCGCCCACGTCGTGCCCGAAGGCGGACAGGACATGCTGCCCAAGATGGTTGGCGACGGCGTGCTCATCGCTGGCGACGCCGCTGGCCTGTGCCTGAACGTTGGCTACACCGTGCGCGGCATGGACCTTGCCGTTGCCTCTGGCGAAGCCGCGGCCAAGGCCGTCATCGCCGCCAAGGAGAAGGGCGACTTCAGCGAAGCCGGTCTGGGCACCTACATCGCCGAGCTTGGCGAAAGCTTTGTGATGAAGGACCTTGAGCAGTACAAGAACCTGCCGGGCTTCCTCGACAATCCGCGCATGTTCAACGACTACCCCCAGATGGTCGCTGGCATCATGAAGGACCTCTTCACCATCAACGGTCCTTCCGCACCGCTTCGCAAGAAGGCTCTGCCGCATCTGAAGAAGGTCGGCTTCCTCAACATGATTAAGGACGGCATCAAAGGAGTGAGAGCGATATGAAGAATACAGTCAACGTTGATGTAAAACTCGGCGTGAACAAGTTTTTTGTCGATGAAGGCAACCCGCATATCGAGCTGATTGAGAATCCCGATCCCGCGGAATTCGCCAAGCTCGAAGCGGCCTGCCCCGCTGGCCTCTACAAGCGTGATGACAGCGGCGCATTCTTCTTCGACTCTGCCGGCTGTCTGGAATGCGGCACCTGCCGCATCCTGTGCGGCAAGACCATCCTGCAGAAGTGGGAATACCCGCAGGGCACCATGGGCGTGGAATTCCGCTTCGGCTAGGGCGCTTTCCCGCGGTGCGCCGGGGCTGGCCGATACGCCCCCCTTTCGGCCGCCTGATCGGGCGCTGCGGAAGACAATACACTGAGGTACCGGCAACGTTTATGCGCGTTGCCGGTACTTTTGCATGGCGCGCCGGGTACGACCGGCGCGCCATAACAGCGCAACGGGAGAGTGAGCATGACGGACAAGGCAGAGGATAAGCGCTACAGGCAGGCCAACCGCGAGGCCCTGTTGGCCCTTGGCGTGTACGCGCTGTATTTCGTGTGGTGGTACGGGTGCGCCTACGGCCTTGGCGATGGCGACCCCGAGGGCTATTCCTTCATTATGGGACTGCCGGAATGGTTCTTCTATAGCTGTATTGTCGGCTACCCCTTGGTGGTGCTGGCGCTGTGGCTGGTGGTGCGCTTTTGCTTTGAGGATATGCCGCTGGACGAGGCGGACGCCGAACCGGGCGACGCCCCCGGCGCAGATGGGAGAACGCCGTCATGACCGGGAATGCCGTCACCATAGTGCCCATGGCGCTGTATCTGGCGCTGTCCTTTGCTGTGGCGGTGTGGGGCCGCAAGCGCGCCGAGCGTCCGGATTCCGCACAGGGTTTTCTTGAGGACTACTTTATCGGCGGGCGGTCCATGGGCGGCTTTGTCCTCGCCATGACCATTATCGCCAGCTACA
>NZ_JBUDSW010000096.1:0-12539 GCF_054921475.1 Desulfobaculum sp.
TCGTCCCTTCAGGCCGAACGACCTAAGAGCTCAAGTCGCCGGAGGCCAAACAAAAAACGGCCGGGCCCTCTTGGGAGGACCCGGCCGTACTTATGCGCATAGACCAGCGTGTTGTTGGCTAGTCGTTTTTGCCGCCGCGCCGGACGATTTCCTTCGCGGGGATGATGCCGGTGGCGCTGGCGGAGACGATGTTGCCGGCCACGCCGGGGCCATCGCCTGCGACGTAGAGGCCTTTGATTTTGGTTTCCAGCTGGTTGGAGGTCTCCACCTGCGTGGCGAAGAACTTAATCTCCGGCGCGTAGAGGAGTGTTTCGTCGTTGGCGACGCCGGGGACGACGAGGTTCAGCTTTTCGAGGCCTTCCACGAGGTTGGTCACGATGCGTTCGGGCAGGGCCATGGCGATGTCACCGGGGGTGACGTTGGTCATGGTCGGCTCGACGTGGCTGTTCTTGATGCGGTTCCAAGTGCTGCGGCGTCCGCGTTTGAGGTCGCCAAAGCGCTGGAGGATGGGCTTGCCGCCGCCGATGATGGTGGCCAGCTTGCCGATGGACTCGCCGTAGGCCTGATTATCGGTGACGGGTTCCGTCAGCACGACTTTGGACAGGAAGGCGAAGTTGGTGTTTTCGGACTTTTCCACCATGTTGGCGTGGCCGTTAACGCACACGAAGTCCTGATAGTTTTCGAGTGCGACGAAGCCGCCGTAGTTGGTGCAGAAGGTACGGGTCTGGTCGTCGTACTTCTGTGTGCGCACGAAGAAGGTGGGGTCGTAGACGATGTCGCAGAGGTCGCGCATGATTTCGTTGTGCACTTCCACGCGTACGCCGACTTCGATACCGCGCTGGCTGACTTCGAGGCCGTGGCTCTGCACGAGGCGTCCGCACCATTCAGCGCCCACGCGGCCGGGGGCGAGAATGACGTTGGGGGCGTAGAACGCGCCGCTTTTGCCCATAACGCCGGTGATGCGGTCGCCGTCAACGATGAGGTCTTTGACTTCTTCGGACGTACGCACCACGACGCCTTTGGCTTCCAGATCTTCCACCATGCCGTTGATGTGGCCGGGGAGGTTGTCGGAGCCAAGGTGCTTTTGCTTGATGAGCAAGAGGTCCACGCCGTTTTTCATGGCGTGCTTGCGGATGTCTTTCGCGGCGGGCATGTCGGTGGGGTAGACCTTACCGTCCATGCCGTAGGCGTTGTAGATTTCTTCGGTCTCGTCGATGAGGGCCTGCGCCTGGTTCAAGGGCATGAACTGGGTCAGGTCCGTTTTGCCGAGGATGGGAATGTAGTTGAGCTTGCCGTCCGAGAACAGACCAGCTCCCCCCATGCCCGAGAGGATGTTGCAGGGACGGCACTTAATACAGTCCTCGCCGTGACCGATGGGGCACTTTCGT
Source organism: Desulfobaculum sp. (assembly GCF_054921475.1). Taxonomy (NCBI): domain Bacteria; kingdom Pseudomonadati; phylum Thermodesulfobacteriota; class Desulfovibrionia; order Desulfovibrionales; family Desulfovibrionaceae; genus Desulfobaculum; species Desulfobaculum sp. Next base: position 1,389 of record NZ_JBUDSW010000096.1, read on the forward strand.
TTGAGGGGCTGCTTGCCTTTCTCAAGGATAAGGACCTTGAGGTCGGAATTCTCGGCCAGATAATAAGCGGCGAACAGACCAGCGGGGCCGCCGCCGACAATGATGACGTCAAACTTCTTTTCTACGGTATTGGAACCCATTCCATATCTCCAAAAGGGTTTTTGTGATGGAGTGCGACGGAGCCGAAATGGCATCGCGCGCAAAACCCTTGATTGTCCTTTCCACGTTTAAAAAAGAAAAGCAATAGAAAAATTTTGCCTGTGGGCTTTGGTGGTGCGTTGGTGCTGGAACAGACAGGTGCAGCGGCTGATTGTGCCATTGAGGCTTGAAAAAAAAGCAGGGTGGTATAGATTGTTCTGTGGAGAGGAGTGGCCGGTGTGAACCGTGGCATCATTTCACTGAGAGGTGGCTGATATGTTGAGGAATGTGAGTATTCAATGGAAATTGCTGGCGGCTGTAGTTGCCGGGCCTCTTATTATAGCGCTGGTCATGGCTGTGATGCATGTCCGGGATATTACACAAGGCGCGCATGCAAGCATTGAGGAAAAGAGCAAGGCGATTGTGCTTATGGCGGAAGCGGCACGGGATGAAATGTCCCAAAAGCTGGAGCGTGGCGTTATCCGCCCGTTTGAGCAGATACCAGACGACTATATCATGGACGCCGTGCCTATTATCACGTCCATAAACATGGCCAAAGCCAAGGCGGATGAGGCGGGGTATGACTTCCGGGTGCCCAAGGTCAAGCCGCGAAATCCGAAAAACACGCCAACGCCGCTGGAGGAGGACGTGCTCAGGCGGCTTAAGGCCGAAAACCTTGATGAATTGGTTCTGCGGGAACCCACGCAGATTCGCTATTTTAAGCCCATACGTCTGACAAAGGATTGTTTGCAATGCCATGGCGACCCCAAGGGCGCGCGTGATGTTGTGGGCGGCGTGAAGGAGGGCTGGAAGGTAGGGGAAATCCATGGTGCATTTCAGATTATCAGTTCGTTGGAAGAGGTGCACGCGGATGTGGTTGGGGCAAGGTTGAGCATCACCATGTGGACCTTGGGGATTTTGGCTGTCATTGTGTGCGCGTCATGGATTGTGCAGCGCCGGGTTATTGTGCAGCCCCTTTTGGGGATACGGCTTTTTGCACGTACGGTTGCTGATGGCGATTTGGACGCCACTGTAGACGAGGAGTACGGCGCGGAACTCGGGGCTATGCAAGGGTCCATTACGCGGATGGTGGAGCACTTGAAAACCAAGATGAGCGAAGCCGAAGAGAAAAGCGAGGAAGCGGAGCGTGCTCAGGAAGAAGCTGAGCAGGCGCTTGAACGAACACGGCAGGATGAGCAACGCATTTCACGTTTGCTGGATACTATGTCTGCCGTTGCGGAGGATGCCGCAAGCATTGCGGGGCAGGTCCTTGAATCGTCGGCGCATTTGCAGGAGCGCGTGGAGGAGGTGTTGCAGGGGGCCGAGGTGCAAAGCTCCAGAAGCTCCGAAACCGCAACGGCGATGGACGAGATGAACGCCACCGTGACCGAGGTTGCTATGAATTCGAGCTCTGGCTCGGAAAGTGCGGGGCAGGCGCGGGAAAAGGCTATGAATGGCGCATCCGTTGTGCAGCGGGTTGTGGAGGCCAACGGACGTGTGGCGACCATGACGGATGAGCTTCGCAAAGAGATGACGTCGCTTGGGGAGCAGGCAGAGGCCATTGGCAAGGTGATGGTCGTCATCACGGATATTGCGGACCAGACCAATTTGCTTGCCCTCAATGCCGCCATCGAGGCAGCCCGGGCGGGCGAGGCAGGCCGTGGCTTTGCCGTCGTGGCTGATGAGGTCCGCAAGCTCGCCGAGAAGACAATGTCTGCCACCCACGAGGTTGGAGAAGCCATTAGTTCTATTCAGGATGGTGCACGTCGAAACATAACCAGCGTGCAGAATGCCTCGGAGGCCGTAGAGGAAGCCACCAAGCTGGCGAATGAATCCGGCGAAGCGCTAAATGAAATAGTCAGCATGGTGGCAACAACCACAGAGCAGGTGCAGTCCATTGCCACGGCAACGGAGCAGCAGTCCGCCGCCAGCGAGCAGATTAGCCGCGCGGTGGAGGACATCAGCCGCATTGCCGGCGAGACGGCGCAGGGAATGGAAAAGGCGAACGAAGCCGTTGTGGAGTTGGCGAACCTGTCCGAAAAGCTGAATGAGTTGATGGCGAAGCTGCTGGAGACAAGCCAGTAGGCATCTTCTGGTGGCGTAACGAAAGATAAAGCGCCCCGGTGTACCAGACTGTGCGTTCGGTACACCGGGGCGCTGTGCGTTTGGCGGAAAGGAGCGGCTAACTTTGCTCCAGCTCGCGCAGGTAGCGGAACAGCTGGCGCGAGCTTTTGGGCGGTTTGTTTTTGGCGATTTCCTTGGCGGCATTGCGCGCCAGTTGGCGCAGGCGCTGGCGGTCGGCCTCTGGGTGGGCTTCGATGATGGTTTCCAGAACGTCCAAATCGCCGCCAACGAGGGCGTCGCGCCATTCCTCAATGCGGTGGAATTCGGCGGTGTCGGCCTTGTGCCCGGCTTCAAGGATGCCAAGGGCGGCGCGCAGGGTGTCCACGTCGCTGGTGTTGCGGACAAGGCGGCCCATGTACTGCATGTGGCGGCGGCGCCCTTCGTGCGCGGTGATGGTCTTGGACTCCAGCGCGGCGTCAATGAGCTCCGCGGGAATGGCCAGACGCTTGATGACGTCCGGCGGCAGGGCGCAGAGCTTTTCGCCGAGGGCTTGCAGTTCGTGCATTTCGCGCTTGAGTTGCGATTTGCTCTTGCGGGGCTGGTCCATATCGTCATGCTGGTTGGGCATCGGTCTTCTCCGTGGCGGTGCGGTAATCTGTCGTGCGGGGGGCGGTGGCGCCCGTGTGGTGGCGGGCACAGTGCCCGGCGCGCCGCCCGCCAAAAGCAGGCGGCACGCGGTACATGGTACGGATACAACAACACCCGTGGGGCGTCCAGTGGCCTGCTGGGCACAGACATGGGGCGGCTGAGGCAGCCCGCGCTTGTGAGTGTGATGTGGTGTGTGCTATGGACCTTGAATCCTGAAAAGTTTGTGTATTCGCGCCGCCGCAAGGCGTGCGCCCTTTGGAACGCGTCACCACCGGAACTATGGATGAAGATGGAACACGAGCAGACACGCGCTGAGATGCAAGAGGAGCTTCGTACCTTGCGGGCCAAGGTCCGCGAGCTGGAATCCAGACTGCATGTCTGCCAAGCGCCGGAGTCCGCCATATTGGAATCCGTCGTGGACGGGTTGGACACACCGGTCTTCGTCAAGGATGGCGAGCACCGTTGGGTGTATATGAACCGCGCCGGGGCGAACATCCTTGGGGACGATCCGGAGGGATTTCTTGGTCAGACGGACCATGACCGGCTGGACCAATTGGAGGCCGACCGCCACTGGGCCGAGGACGACCTTGTCTGGCAGGCGGGCGCGCCCATGTATTTCCGTGGTTCGCGCACGTGGGATGGCTCCAGCCGCCAAACGCGCAGCAAAAAGATTCCCTACGTGCATCCGGAAACCGGAAAGCGGTACATTATTGGCATCATCGAGGATATGACCGAGATGGACGCCAGCCGCAAAGCCGCCGAGGAAAGCGAACTGCGTTACCGTTTGCTGGTGGACAATGCGCGCGAGGCCATCACCGTCATCGATACGGACCGCATCATCTACGCCAACCGTCGCGCGCAGGAAATGGCGGGGTACAGCCTTGATGAACTGCGCGGCATGGCGCTGCCGGAGCTTGTGTATCCGGCGGACCGGGAGAAGGTTTTTGCCTGCCAGCGCGAGCGGTTAGCGGGGCGTCCGGCCCCGGAGACCTACGACTTCCGCATGGTGACCCGCACGCGGGAGGCGCTGTGGCTGTCGGTTACACCCATGTGTATCGACTGGGAAGGCAAGCCCGCTGTTCTCAGCTTCTACACGGACATCAGCGAGACCGTGGCCGCGCGTGAGGCGTTTGAGTGTTCCGAGCGCCGCCTGCGCAAGATTATTGACCTTGTGCCGCACATGATTTTTGCGCGCGACTACAAGGGCCGATACCTCATGGCGAATAAGGCGACGGCCGAGGCATGCGGGACCACCGTGGAGCGGCTTGTCGGGGCGTCGTACACGGAATTTTGCTCCAAGAAGAGCGGTGGGCGCGACATGTTCGTGGCCTATGACAGAAAGGTCCTCGTCACGGGCGAGGCGCGGTATGCGCAGGAGGTGCCGTTTACCGACGTCAATGGCACGGAGCGCATTCTGCAATGCTCGTTCATTCCTTTCGACTTTGATAAAGGCCGCCGAGCCTGCCTTGCCGTGTGTACGGACGTAACGCGTGAGCTGCGGACCAAACAGCGGCTGAGCATGCTGAGTTCGGCGCTGCTTTCCTTTGGCAGTGACCACCGCGAGAACATCAATCTGGTGGTGGAACTGTGCGGGGCGCTGCTTGGCGCGGAGTGCGCGGTATACAACAGGCTGCATGGTGAGCGCCTGTGCGTTCGTGGCGGGTGGAATGCACCGTCAACCATGCCGCCCGAGGATGTGGCCAAGGGGCATATCTGCACGGACATTATCGGCACGGGCCGCATTGATGAATTGCAGGTGCTGCGCAATCTGGCGGATTCGCCCTACGCGGAGACGGACCCCAATGTGCGGCGCTACGACATTGAAACCTACCTTGGCATGCCCGTGTTTTTGCAGGGGCAGGCCGTTGGGGCGCTGTGCGCGGTGTACTGCACGGATTACGAGCCGACCTACGAGGACGAGTGGCTCACCGGGGTGCTGGCGTCCGCCATCAGCGTGGAGGAGGACAGGCTCCGGTCCACCATGCAGCTGCGCGAGAGCGAGGCCCGCTACAGGGCGGCCTTTGATCAGGGGGCCGTTGGCATGGTGCACCTCGACATCAGCGGCGCGTACCTGAAAGTCAACGACAGGTACTGCGAAATAACGGGCTATAACCGGGATGAATTGACGGGCGTACGCTTTGACCAAATCACCCATCCCCTCGACCGCGAGCGCAACCGTGACCTGCACGAAAAGATTATTTGCGGCGCGTTGGACTACTATGATGTGGAAAAGCGCTACCTGCGGCGCGACGGCAGTGTCTGCTGGGTGCGTGTGACGGCGTCGCCCGTGCGCAGCGCCAGCGGGCAGATGGTCCTTATCAACGCGCTTATTCTCGACGTCTCCGCGCGCAAGCAGGCCGAGCAGGCCCTGCGGGAGAACGAGGAAAAGTACCGCATGCTCTTCCATAACGCGTCGGACGCCATCTTCCTGCGGACCGGGGAGGTTGGGGAGAAGCCCTCGCGCTTTGTTGACTGCAACGAGAAAGCCTGCACCATGTTCCGCATGCCGCGCGAGGCGCTGCTTGCCCGCGGGCCGCAGGAAATTTTGGGACCGCTGGACACCGCCGGAGCCTTGGACCACCCCGTGGAAACGCGGGCCACAGCCAATGATGGCCGCGTGCTGGACCTTGAGGTCGGCTCCCATGCCTTCCTGCTTGGCGGGGAGCGTGTGGTCCTCTCCGTGGTGCGCGATATTTCCGGACGCAAGGAGATGGAGAAGGCCGTGCTCCGGCGCGACGCCGTGCTGGAGGCCGTGGGCTTTGCGGCGGAGCGGTTCCTGCATTCCCCGGACTGGCGCGGGCATATGTCCGATGTGCTGGGCCGCATTGGCACTGCGGCGGACGTCAGCCGTGTGTATGTGTTCCGTAATTTTGAGGTCCCGGACAAGGGGCTGGCCATGGGGCTGGAGTTTGAGTGGTGCGCCGAGGACGTTGAACCGCAAATCGACACCCCGAACCTGCAATGCCTGCTCTATGACGAGGAGGGATTGCACCTTGTGCGCGAAACCCTTGAACGGCGCGAAGTCTACCGCGGCAACGTCGCGGACCTGCCCTCAGCCCACCGCGCAGTGCTACAGCCGCAGGGCATTGTGTCCATTGCCATCGTGCCCATCTTTGCCGGGGACGCGCTGTGGGGCTTTGTGGGCTTTGATGAATGCCGTACCCAGCGCGAGTGGTACGCCTCGGAATTGGAGGCGCTCATGGCGGCGGCGGACATTCTGGGCAACGCCATTGTCCGTGGCCGGGTGGAAAACGCCCTGCGCGAAAGCGAGGCCCGCTTCCGCCTCATTGCCGATGCGGTGGAGGATGTGTTTTGGCTGGCGGAACCCGGGCAGGGCGACGTGCTGTATTACAGTCCGGGCTTTCAGCGGTGGGTTGGGCCGTGCTCGTCGCCGCTGGAGACGCGGGAGCGGCACCTCAGCGCCATCCACCCAGACGACAGGCAGCGCGTGCTTGAGGTCTACCGCGACAGCGGGCGCGAGGCGTGGGAGCTGGAATACCGCATCATGTGCCGCGATGGAAACACACGCTGGTTCCGCGAGCGCGCCTTTGCCGTGCAGGATGAGCTGAGCTCCACCATGCTGGCGGGCGTGACCTCGGACGTGACAGAACAAAAGCGCAATGAGGAAAACATCTGCGAGGCCCTGCGCACCAAGGAATTGCTGCTGCGCGAAATCCACCACCGCGTGAAGAATAACCTTCAGATTATCTCCAGCCTGTTGGACATGGCGGGCCGCCATATCGAGGACGAGCGCTCCTCCGCCGTGATGAAGGACCTGCAATCCAAAATTCACAGCATGGCCATGATCCATATGCACCTGTACGGCTATGATAATTACGACAGCATTATCATTTCGGACTACGCGCAGGTGCTGGCCCAGCAGCTTGGGCAAATGTACAACGCCCGCAACGTGGAGCCGCGTTTTCATATGGAGGACGTCATCCACCTGCAACTGGACCTTGCCATCCCGTGCGGTCTGGTGCTGAGCGAGGCGCTTTCCAACGCCTACAAGCACGCCTTCGGTCCCGAGGGCGGCGCTGTGGACCTGACCATTGAATACACGCCAAGCGGCCGCGTCCACATCCGTGTGCGCGATGACGGCGCGGGCATTCCGGACGACCTGGATATTGACCGCACCAGTTCCCTTGGCCTGCGCCTTATGCGAAACATCGTGGAATATCAGCTGGGTGGACAGCTGGAGGTGACGGCGGACAGCGGAACAGTCATCGACATTACCTTTGGTGACCCCGTCGAAGGAGGGGAAGCATGAATACGCAGACAGAGGACGCCCATTCCATACTGGTGGTAGACGATGAGGCCGTCATCATCACCCAGATGGAAGAGATGCTCAGTTCCCTCGGGTATAATGTGGTAGGCAAGGCGGGCAGCGGCGCGCAGGCCATCAAGCTGGCGCATGAACTGTCGCCCGATTTGGTGCTGATGGACATCGTCATGCCCGGCGATGTGGACGGCATTGCCGCGTGCAGCGTCATCCAGCGCGAGATGGACATCCCGGTCATCCTGCTGACGGCCTACGGCGACGACAAGCACATCTCCCGCGCCAAGGCTGTGCAGCCCTATGGCTATATCCTCAAGCCCAGCCAGAACGACCAAATCAAGGCCGCTGTGGAGATTGTTCTGGAAAAGAAGGCCGTGGAGCGGAATCTGGACGGCATGATGGACGGGCTGCGCCATACGGCGGAGGACCGGCGGCTCCAGATCAAGGAAATCCACCACCGCATCAAGAATAATCTGAATATGATTACGGCCCTGCTTGCCCTGCAGGCCATGCATTCCGCTACGCCTGAGTGTTCGGACGCCCTTCAGGCTGTGCGCAGCCGCGTGGTGACCATCGCGAAAATTCACGAAAAGCTCCATACCTCGGACAATATGGAGCACATCGACTGCGGCGAATATTTTGAGAGCATCGCCTGCTCCCTCCTGCGCGCCAGCGACAAGGCGGACGCCATCGATTTTTCCTTCCAGTGCGAGCCGCACCAGCTGGAGCCGGATAAGGTGATGCCCATGGGCCTCATCCTCAATGAACTGGCGTCCAACGCCATGCACCATGCCTTTGGGCAGGGGGAGCAGGGGCGCATAACGATCAGCTTCCGCCGCGAAGGGCCGGATTATGTGCTGTCCGTCACGGACAATGGCGTCGGACTCCCTGAGGGCGTCACCATGGAGACGGCGGAATCGCTGGGGCTGGAGCTTGTGCGGAGCCTCGTGGCGCAGGTTGGCGGCACCCTGCATCTGCGGCAGGAGACCGGAACCGCCATCGAGGTGCATTTCCCCGTGTAGTGTGGCGCAGATTTGCACGCCGCCCGGCAGCGCCGGGCGGCAGTCTGCGGCAGCAAAACGCCCCCGCTTGCATTCTGGCAAGCGGGGGCGTTTTGGCGTGCTGGGGCGCGCAATCTGTGGACGGGGCACCGGGCGGCTAGACGATTTCCGCGCCGGAGAGGATTTGGACAAAGCGTTTGTACATGTCCATGTCGATTTCGTCCTGCATTTGGTTGCGCATAAGGTGCAGCACCTGAAAAGGATTCATGGCCTTGGCGTAGGGGCGGTCCGAGGTAAGGGCGTCGTACACGTCGGCAATGGCCACGGCGCGGGCTTCCAGCGGGATGTCGAAGCCCTTGGAGCCGCAGGGGTAGCCGCTGCCGTCCATGCGCTCGTGGTGAAAGAGGATGCAGTTGTACGCCGTCTGCGACAGGGCCAGCTGCGAGCACAGCCCAACGCCTTTGACGGGGTGCTCGTTGACGATGCGGCGTTCCTGCTGGTTGAGCGCGCCGGGCTTGTTGAGGATGCGCTCGGGGATGAGGGTTTTGCCGATGTCGTGGAGCATGGCCCCAAGGCCGCACTGCACCAGATGCTCTTCGTCCAGCCCATAGGCTTGCAAAATGGCCGAGGAGTACAAAAAGACGTGCATGCAGTGGGCGTAGGTCTTGTAATCGTGCTCCACCAGCTGAGCCACAGCCTTGAAGGAGTTCTCCAGCGTCAGGAACTGCACGCCCTGATTCACAAAGTCGATGATGCGGTTGAAGCTGTCCTGCTTGATCAAGGTGTCGGGCAGGCGGTTGTCAAAGGCTTCGCGCACAATGGAGACGGACGTGTGGTGGAAGAGCTTGGCGCGGTCCGGCAGGGGGATGTCTTCGTTCATGAGGATGGTGCCGAGGTTGGCCTCGACATATTCCTTATATGAATCGCTCTCGCTGGAGCGGATAAAGACTTCCTTGATGCCGTGCTCGTACAGGGCGCGTCTGTGCCGCTCCGTAAAGCATTCCTCTTCAGAGGCATAGAGGACGTAGCCATCGCCCTGCCGCAGATAGACGCTAAAGCGCCCCATGCAGCCGGGGGAGATGAGCAGGGGCGACACGGCAAGGTAGTCGTCCCGTCTGGAGCGTGTCCCTGTGTTTGTGAGGGTTTGGTTAGGCATAACGTCGTGTGCTTCCAGTTCGGCCTTTTGGCGGATTCCATGAAAAAACGCGCTGCATCGGGCGTGCCTGCGGCGCGGAAAAGGTCTCAGGACCGGGTGTTTAGTAGATGTGGCGCATTATGCGCGCCTTGAGCAGGGGGAGATATACGTCTTTCACTTGTAAAAGTATAGGGGGAAAATGCAAAAGCCTGTACGGGGGCAGGATAGAGTGTCCGATAGTCAGAGCTGATCGATGCAGTAGGAAATTATTACAAACGGAATGGAGTTGATTTCGGCGGGGACGAGTGGCGTTGCAGGGACGTGCTCTCTAGTGGCAATGCATCCTGTGGAACTCTGGTTTGCTGCGGCACGAAGCGGTGGGGATTTCTCTCGAATTATGAAGACGTTACGCGGTGTCTGAGGCCGAGATAAAGACCACAGGGCGCAGGCTACCCCCCTATGGCGGCCATGCCTTTGGCGCTGACATCAGTGCCGCCCTCGTGCTGGAGCAGGCGGTAGCCAAGAGGTTTGTCGCCCACTGCGTTGGCGATGGCGGCGTGCAGGTCAGCGTCCGTGACGCCGGGCGTGCGCAGCAGGCCGCGCAGTGGCGTTTCGTTGTCGGAGTAGAGGCACGTGCGCAGGGCGCCGTCGCTGGTGAGGCGCAGGCGGTTGCAGGTGGAGCAAAAGTGGTTGCTCAGGGCGGAGATGACGCCGATGCGGCCCGCGCCGCCGGTAATGGAGTACATGCGCGCCGGGCCGTGGTTTTTTTCGCTGGTGGCGGGGACGAGCTGGGCGTGGCGCCGCAGGGTGGCAAGAATGTCCTTGGACGACATGTACAGCCGCTGGGTCCAATGGCTTGCGCCCATGGGCATGAACTCGATAAAGCGGACATCAATGGGCTGGGTGCGGGCCAGTTCGACAAAGTCCGCCAGCTCGCTGGTGTTGACGCCAGCAAGGGCCACGGCGTTGAGCTTTACCCGCAGGCCGTGGGCAAGGCAGTCGTCAATGGCGCGGCGGACGTCGGCATATTTGCCAAAGCCCGTAATATCCTTAAACCGTTCGGGACGCAGGGTATCGAGGGAAATATTGACGGTGCTCATGCCGAGGCGGGCAAGGCGGGGGACCACGCCGCGCAGCAGGGTGCCGTTGGTGGTCAGGCGCAGGTCCAGCGCGGGGTGGCGCTCGGCAAGGCGCTCCAGAAAGTCCACCGCGCCTTTGCGCGCCAAGGGTTCGCCGCCGGTAAAGCGCACCTTGCCAATGCCGCGCTGCGCCAGCACGCCAATGACGCGTTCAATTTCCTCGTACCGCAGGATGTCGCCATGTGGGATGAATTCGGCGCGGCCGGAACTGCAATACATGCAGCGCAGGTTGCAGCGGTCTGTGAGGCTGACGCGCAGGTAGGCGGCGGTGCGGCCGTGGGCATCGGTCAGGGGGCTGGTGGGCGAAGTGGGCTTCTGCATGGGGATATCCATAGGGGTTAGAGCCTGTCGCCACTGGCGCGTCGCGCGCACAGGCGGCAGAGGGGACCGTCGGTTGTGGCAAAGACCGCGCCGCAGCGCGCACAGGTGCCGAGCTTGCCGCTGGCGAGGTGCTGGGATGGGGCGGCGAGCTGGGCGGGAGTGCCCGGCGTCGCCGTGAGGCTCTTCGGCAGACAGGTGCGACGGCACAGGCCGCAGCCGATGCACTGCCACGGTACGTGCTCCAGATGGAATGCACCGTTTTCCACTGTCATGCGCAGTGCGCCGGTGGGACAGGCGCGGGCGCATGCGCCGCAGGCGGTACAGGTTTCGGAGACGGTAACGGCGCTGACGGGCAAGACGTTTGAGGGCGTATCGCAGGGCGCAGTTTCCTGCGGGGACAATGTGGCGCCGAGGCGATCCAGCGCG
>NZ_JBUDSW010000097.1:0-12531 GCF_054921475.1 Desulfobaculum sp.
GACCCGGACATCCTGCTCATGGACGAGGCCTTCTCCGCCCTCGACCCCCTCATCAGGACCGAAATGCAGGACGAGCTGCTCAAGCTGCAGGAGGAAGACCAGCGCACCATCGTCTTCATCTCGCACGACCTTGACGAAGCCCTGCGCATTGGCGACCGCATCGCCATTATGGAAGGGGGCAGCGTCATTCAGGTGGGCACGCCGGAGGAAATTTTGCAGAACCCGGCCAACGCCTACGTCCGCGCCTTCTTCCGCGGGGTGGACCCCACCGGCGTCATCTCGGCCGGGGACATAGCCCGCGACACGTATCCCACCATCGTCATGACCAAGCAGGGCAACCTGCGCACCACCCACGAGCTCCTCAGCGGCAGCGAACGCGACTACGGCATCGTGCTGGATACGCGCCACCGCTACCTTGGCATGGTTTCGTCCGAATCCGTCATCGAAGCGCTGGACGCCGCCCAAAGCGACGGCGACAAGTCCTTGCGCCGAGCCTTCCTCCCCGATGTCACGCCTGTGGATGTCAACGACTCCATGCAGGAGCTTTTGCCCTCGCTTGCGGCGCGGGGCTGGCCTGTCCCCGTCGTTACCGACGGCAACGTGTACAAGGGCGTTGTTTCGCGCAACCGCTTCCTGCGCACGCTGCACCGTACGGAAGAGGACATCGAAGAAGCACAATCCGCATAACAGCGAGGACGATACTCCATGTTCAACGAACAGATTATCCCCCTCGACGCCTGGGTCACCCAGTTCGTCGATTGGCTGGTAGATAACTACCGAGACATTTTCCAGAGCATTAAATGGCCCGTGGAACAAACGCTGAACGGCTTTGACGCCGGGCTGAACGCCCTGCACCCGCTCATCATCATTGCCGTGGTGGCTTTTGCCGCGTGGCGTTTTTCCGGCTACAAGCTGTCCATTTTCTCCATCATCACCTTTGTGCTTGTGGGGCTGCTTGGTCTGTGGGAGCAGTCCATGACCACCCTCGCCATGGTACTCTCCTCCGTGCTCTTTTGCGCCCTTGCGGGCATTCCCCTTGGCATTGCCGCGGGCCGCAGCGACCAGTTCGAGGCCGGGATACGCCCGGTCCTTGACGCCATGCAGACCACACCAGCCTTCGTCTACCTCGTGCCCATTGTGATGCTGTTTTCCGTGGGTAACGTGGCGGGCGTTCTGGCAACCATCATCTTTGCCCTGCCCCCCCTTATCAGGCTGACCAGCCTTGGCATCCGCGGCGTCCACCCAGAGTTGGTGGAGGCGGCGCAGGCCTTTGGGGCAACGCGCACACAGGTGCTTGTTAAGGTCCAGATTCCCCTTGCCATGCCCACCATTCTCGCCGGGCTGAACCAGACCATCATGATGGCGCTGTCCATGGTCGTTATTGCCGCGCTTATTGGCGCGGGCGGCCTTGGTTCACCAGTCATTCTTGGTCTGAACACTTTGGATATCGGGCGCGCCGTCATCGGCGGCCTCGCCATCGTCCTCATCGCCATTGTGCTCGACAGGATCACACAGTCGATGGCGCACAAAAAATCCTAAAACACAGGAGGCTCAATGCGACTGCACCATGCACTTCTTACCATTCTCTGCGTGGCCCTTTTGGCCACGTCGGCCATGGCTTCGGACATGAAGCCGGGTGAAGGCGTCACCGTCAAACCCGCCCGCGCCACATGGAACACAGGCTTCTTCCAGGAGGCCCTTGTCCGCCGCGGTCTGGAGGAGCTGGGCTACGACGTGGACCGCCCCAAGGACCTGCAGAACCCCATCTTCTACAAGTCCGTCGCCCTTGGTGACGTGGACTACTGGACCAACGGCTGGTTCCCCAACCACGACAGCCAGCTGCCCCGCGGCTTCTATGACGACGCGCAAAAGGTCGGCTACGTGGTGAAGGCTGGCGGCCTGCAGGGCTACCTGGTGTCCAAGCGCGAGGCCGAAAAGTACAACATCACCTCGCTGGACGACTTTCGCCGCCCGGAAGTCAAAAAGGCCTTTGACCAAAACGGCGACGGCAAGGCCGACCTCACGGCCTGCCCTCCCGGCTGGGGCTGCGAAAACGTCATCTCCCACCACATGAAGGTCTATGACCTTGGTGACGACATCAACCTCATCAAGGCCTCCTACGAGGCAGGCATGGCGTCCGCCCTTGGCACCTACAAGAGCGGCGGTCCCGTGTTCTTCTATACTTGGGCCCCCAACTGGACCATCTTTAAGCTGAAGCCCGGCAAAGACGTCGTGTGGATCAACGTCCCCGAAATCATCCCCTCCGAGGCGCAGGCCCCGGCCAAGGACCGCATGACGGTCTCCGGCATTGAAGGCGCAGCCACCGATCCCATCAAGCTGGGCTTCGTGGTGAGCGACATTCAGATTGTGGCGAACAAGGAGTTCCTGAAAAAGAACCCCGCCGCCAAAACGTTCATGGAAGAATTTACTCTGTCCCTGAACGACATCAACGAGCAGAACACCCGCATGAACGAAGGTGAAAAGTCCGAGCGCGACATCGCCAAGCATGTGGACGAATGGATCGCCAAAAACAAACAGACGTGGAATACTTGGCTGACCAAGGCGCGTAACGCCGCCATGTAATCACGCACCCGCGCATAACGCCCCGGCGGGACATCCCGCCGGGGCGTTTTTGTACTTGTGCGCCATCTCAGGGCGACACCTGTGCGCTGAAAAACAGCCCGTTCAACAGCGCACGGCGGATTCCCCCCGGCGCGGCGATGCCATTGCGCAAAGGGCATCCCGCTCATCCGAACGTCTCCAAAGCGCAACGGATTTCCACGGTTGAACAGCGAAGCAAGGCCAAACAGATGCACGAACACGCCGTAACCGGACTCGCCCTCATCCTTCTTGTCGGCTTTGCCTGCCAATGGCTGGCGTGGCGCGTGCGGCTTCCGGCCATTATCTTTTTGCTTGCCACGGGCATCATTGCCGGGCCTGTTCTGGGCTGGCTGGTGCCGGACGACCTTTTAGGCGACCTGCTCTTCCCCTTTGTTTCGCTGGCTGTCGCGATCATCCTGTTTGAAGGCAGCCTCACCCTGCGCCTGCGGGACATCCCGGGGCTGGAGCGCGTCATCCGCCGGCTCATCACCTACGGCGTTGCCATGACGTGGGGCATCACTGCCGTGGCCACGCACATCCTGCTGGGCTTCTCGTGGGAGGTGTCGTTTCTGTTTGGCGCGCTGATGACGGTCACGGGACCAACGGTCATCGCGCCGCTTCTGCGCACGGTCCGCCCGCGGGAAAACGTGGCGCATATCCTCAAGTGGGAAAGCATCCTCATCGACCCCATCGGGGCCATTACGGCCGTTTTGGTGTATGAATTCATCGTGGCGGGTGGTCTGGAGGGGGGCCTTGCCGCAGGCTTTTTGGCCTTTGGCAAAATCGTCGTCATTGGCGCGGTATTCGGCACAGTGTCCAGCGCACTCCTGCGCGCCGCGTTTGTCCGCAACTGGATTCCCCACTATCTGCAAAACTTCGCCACCCTCGCCCTTGTTTGCGCCGTGTTCGCGGCGTCCAACGTCCTTGAGATGGAATCAGGCTTGCTGTCCGTAACGGTGATGGGCATTTGCCTTGCGAATATGGACGGCATGGACCTTGGCGAGATTTTGGACTTTAAGGAAAGCCTGAGCATTCTGCTTATTTCCATGCTGTTCATCATCCTTGCGGCGCGCATGAACCCGCAGAGCTTCATGGCCCTTGGCTGGGGCGGGCTGGCGGTGTTTGGCGTCATCCAGTTCCTGACCCGCCCCCTGAGCGTAATGGCCTCCACCATAGGCTCCAAGCTCTCCATGCCGGAGCGGCATATGCTGGCGTGGATAGCTCCGCGCGGCATTGTGGCCGCGGCTATCTCCGCGCTGTTTGCCATCCGCCTGCAGGAGATGGGCTACGCCGATGCCAGCGGCCTTGTTTCCCTCACGTTTTTAGTCATCATCGGCACGGTGGTTCTGCAAAGTGCGACGGCGCGCCCCATTGCCAAGTGGCTGGGCGTAGCCGAACCGGAACCGGAGGGCTTTTTGATCATCGGCGCGGGAAACGTGGCGCAAACCGTGGCGCAGGAGCTGGTGGACAACGGCTTCCGCGTGATGCTTGCCGACCAGAACTGGGACAGAGTGGTGGAAGCCCGTCTGCACGGCCTGCCTGCCTACTGGGGCAACCCCGTGTCCGAACACGCGGAGCGTCACCTGGACCTCACGGGCATTGGCAAACTGCTGGCGCTGACCCCCTACGCGGAGCGCAACGCCCTTGCCGCACAGTACTACCGGCTGGAATTCGGCCCGGAAAATATCTACAGCGTGCGCACCCACCGCACGGAAAACACCACCGCCGACGAAAAGGCCGCCTTACGGTTTGGCGGCACGGACCTGTTTGACGAGTCCGTCACCTACTCCGCCCTGCGGCAAAACCTGCAAGACGGTGCAATTCTGCGCACCACCCCCCTCACCGAGGAATTCACCTACGAGGACTACCTTGCCTTCAGCGAAGGCGGCGAACGCCGTACGCCGCTGTTTGCGGTGTCCCCTGCTGGGCGCATTTTCCCCTTTACCGTGACGCCCCGGTTTACTCCGGCTGCCGGCTGGCGCATCATAGCCCTCATCTACCAGCCCCCACTGCACGAGGAAACAGAGACCGCCTAACCCGCATTCTCGCCGCCACTCCCCGCTTTTCGCGCAGTTCCCCCCTGCTTCCCTTCGCCTTTCATTTTTTTTGCATGTGTTCTTCCCTTTTTCAGTATCGCCTGATACATAGGCTCAACGCCCACACGCATATCCGACAACCATTCCGGCATTCCCGCCACGCCCATGACGGGTCCGGATGCGCTTTTCAAGTCCTCCTCCTTCTTGGGCTTGATGCAAAGACCGCCCACTCTGTTTCGTCGCAGAGTGGGCGGTTCTTTGTGGTGGCGTGCCCCTGCCGCGCGGGCATGCGTATTCATTGCCCATCCACCGCAAAACGCGCTATGCTAAGGCGCTTCCGTCGTTTTGGCAGGGCCGCGCGCATAAGGCCGCAGCGCGTCAAAGTATCCACTTCCACCCCAACCGGACGCCACGCGCTGTCCCGAGGCCGAGAGACCATGAGCAAGCTGCGCACCATCCTCTCCGGCAAGGAATTCCACATCCTTATCTTTGTGGTGGGGTGTTTGGTCTTTGGGTGGCCGCTGGTGTCCATTGCCAACATTCCGGGCGGGCCACATCTGTTCATCTACCTGTTCGCCCTTTGGGGACTGTTTATTGGCATATTGCTGGGCATAGGCCTGTCGGGCTTTCCTGAAGACGCGAAGCACTCAAGCCCCCAGCCGCCGCCCCTTGCGCCGCCCCCCGGTACCGAGCCGCCCACGGAAAGCGGGCCCCCTCCGCCGCCCTACGCCAAGCCGGAGGACTCCCCATGAGCGTGACCAGTCTGCTCGGCCTTGGCCTTGCGGCCTACTTTGCCCTGCTCATCGGCATTGCCCTGTGGGTGGAGCGCAATGCACATATCAAAGACTGGTGCGCCCGCCAGCCCATCATCTACGCCCTCTCCCTTACCATCTACAACACCACGTGGAGCTTTTACGGCCTTGTGGGACAGGCCGCCAGCGAAGGGCTGACCTTTATGACCACCCACCTTGGCACCACCCTTGGGCTGTGCCTGTGGCCATTCATGCTGCGCAAAATTGTGCGCATCAAGTCCACCCACCGCATCACCAGCATTGCGGACTTTCTGTCCGCGCGCTATGGCCGCTCCCAAGGCGTAGCCGGACTGGTGACCACCATCGCCCTTGTGGGCACGCTGCCCTATGTCGCCATTCAGGTAAAAGCGGTAAAGCAATCGCTCCACCACATCGTAACGGCCCTTGGGGAGCCGGATTCCTTCCTCGTTTCGGGGCTTGATCCCATCCTTGCTTCCGTGATGATTCTATTCACCATTCTTGCCGGAGCACGCCGCCTTGACCCAACGGAGCGCCACCATGGCATGGTTGCGGCCCTTGCGGTGGAGTCGCTCATCAAGTTGGCGGCCATCCTTGTGGTGGGGTTCACCATCACCTATGTCTTCAACGACGGCTTTGCCGACCTCTTCACCCGCTTTGCCGAAACGCCATGGGCGCCGCTCACGGGCCTTCCTGCGCTGGACACCCCGGCCTACTCGCAGTGGACCACTGGCATGGTGCTGGGCATGGCAGGCATTCTTGTTCTGCCACGGCAATTCCATGTCGCCGTGGTGGAAAACTCCAATGAACGGCACATCCTGCACGCTATCTGGATGTTCCCCATATATATGCTGCTGTTCAATATCTTTGCCCTGCCCATGGCCATGAGCGGCCTGCTGGAAGGGCTGCCCCCGCAGGAAGCGGACATGTTCGTGCTGACGCTTCCCATTGCGCACGACGCCCCATGGATTGCCGGGCTGGCCTTCTTTGGCGGGTTTTCCGCGGGCATCGGCATGGTGATGGTCACCTCCATGACCATGGGCACCATGATCACAAACCACCTACTGCTGCCGCTGATGGAGCGCCTGCCCGCGCTTTCCGGCTTCCGCAACAGGCTCTTGCAGCTGCGGTGGGTCGTCATCTGCGTCTTCATCTCCCTTGGCTTTGCCTTCAACACCATGGTCGGGCACTCGTATATGCTGGTCAGCCTTGGGCGCGTCGCCTTTGCCGCTGTGGCGCAGTTTGCTCCGCCGCTTGTAGGCGGGCTGTACTGGTCCCGCGCCTCGCGCAAGGGCGCGCTGGCGGGGCTGACCGCCGGCTTCATTGTGTGGTGCTACACCCTGCTGCTGCCCGCCTTCATCAACGGTGGCTGGTTGCCGCCGTCTCTGCTCTCCACCGGCCCGGACGGGCTGGGGCTGCTGAACCCGGAGCACCTCTTTGGCCTGCACGGCATGACGCCGCTGACACATAGCGTGTTCTGGTCGCTCCTGCTCAACACGGGATGTTTTATCATCTTCTCCCTTGGCACGCAGACCACGCGCGAGCAGTCCGAGGGGTACCGCTTCATCAATGTCATGGATGACGAGCGCCACGACTTCGCCCGCAGCGGCTCCCTTGACCCGCACATTCAAATTGGCCCCAAAAAGCGCATGGTTGAGGAGCTTTTTGCAGAGTACTACGCGCCGCTTCGGGCCAAACAACTGGCGCGGCAATGCGTCAGCCGCGCACAGCTTATTGGTCTGCAATACGTCACCATCGATCAGCTTGCCCGGTTCTATGAAGAGGTGGAAGCCATCCTCACCGGAGCCATCGGTGCGGCCATGGCGCACAAGGCCATGCGCCGCCGTCCCCTGTTCACCACCAAGGAGGCGCAGGAACTCTCCACAATGTACGCGGACATCCTTGCGAATATGCACCTGTCGCCCGAGGACCTCATCCGGCGCATCAACTACCACGAGGAGCGGGAAAACCTGCTCGGCCAGCATGCCGAGGAGTTGGAGGAAGCCAACGCCCGCCTGCGCGCGGCGGAGGAAAACTACCGCCTGCTCTTTGAAAATGCGCTGGAGGGTATCTTCCAAACCACGCCTGATGGCCACTTTTTGGCCGCCAACCCCGCACAGGCCAAGCTCCTGGGGTACGAATCCCCCAAGGAGCTTCTTGAGGAAGTCCGCGACATAGGGCGCGACATCTACCACTCCCCGGTGGACCGGGAGCATCTGCTCACCGCCCTGTACGACAAGGGCTTCATCACGCAGTTTGTTCACCTCATCAAACGCCGGGATGGCTCGCTTATCTGGGCGGAGATACACGCCCGCCTCGTGCGCGATGAAAATGGCGCCCCACGGCGCATAGAAGGCACCATGCGCGACATTACGGACCGCAAGCGCGCGGAGCAGGAAATCATCCGTGCAGGTCAATATGTGCGCGACGTGCTGAACTCCATGCCCTCCATCCTCATCGCCGTGGACGAGGACCTGCGCATCACACACTGGAACAAGGCCGCAGAGCATGAACGCGGCATGACGGACAGCGACGTGCTGGGCCGCTACCTTGGCGACGTGTACCCGGAGATGGACCCGCACACGCCCCTCATCAGCGAAGCCCTGCAAAGCCGCGCCCCGCGGTATTTGGAAAAGGTCCCCTACAAGCGCGGCAATGAAATCCGCCGCATTGACCTGATGGTCTATCCGCTGTCGTCGCAGTCGCGCGCCGAGGCCGTCATCCGCATGGACGACGTCACCGAGCAGAGCAAAATGGAAGAGATGATGATTCAAACGGAGAAGATGCTCTCCGTTGGCGGACTGGCCGCAGGCATGGCGCATGAAATCAACAACCCCCTCGGGGGCATCCTGCAGGGCGTGCAGAACATCCAGCGCCGCGTTTCGCCGGAGCTGAAGGCCAACCAGAAGGTTGCCGAGGAACTCAGCTGCCCGCTGGAGACCATTCAGGAATACATGAAGCGCCGCAAGATACTCAGCATGCTGGACGGCATCCGCGAATCCGGCGAACGCGCCGCAGGCATCGTCATGAACATGCTGGAGTTCAGCCGCCGCAGCGAGGCCACCATGGCCAAGGAGGACATCCACACCCTGCTGGACCACACACTGGAGCTGGCCTCCACGGACTACGACCTGAAAAAAAGTTACGACTTCCGCTCCGTCACCATCCAGCGCAACTACGCTGAAGACCTGCCTGCCGTGGTCTGCTCGGCCTCGGAAATCGAACAGGTGTTCCTCAACCTCTTCAAAAACGCGGCGCAGGCCATGACCGAACACGGCTCCACAGGCCCGCCCGCCATCACCATTACCACCAGCCACCAGCACGGGCGCGTGCGCATCGACATCACGGACAACGGCCCCGGCATGGACGAGGGCACACGCTCGCGCATCTTTGAACCGTTCTTCACCACCAAGCCAAAGGGCGTTGGTACCGGCCTTGGGCTTTCGGTGTCGTACTTCATCGTCACCTCCACCCACGGCGGCCGCTTTAGCGTGCACAGCGCTCCCGGAGAAGGCACCACCTTCACCATAGACCTGCCCGTGACGCCGCTGGACAAAACCGACGACGCGGCCCCGGCCTAGACGCCGCAAAGGGCGTATCACAAGGCCAACCGCGCATCTCATCCATTCCGCGCGCCGCACAAGGCGCAGCCGCCACACAAAAACGACGCCCCCGCCACAGCGCCGACACATTTCACAGCTACTTCCTCCCCATCAGACAAACTGGACTATACCAAAGGAGTCTTGCTGTGAAACACCACGTCTGGGCCTTCGCCCTTGCCCTCGTTCTGACCGCCACCGCCGCCAGTGCGGCCTCTTCCGTCCCGCAGGACCTGCTTCGCGCCGCCAAGGCCGAAGGCGAGGTCAACAGCGTAGGCATGCCCGACACCTGGGCCAACTGGAAGGACACTTGGCGCGACCTCAAGGTGAAATTCGGCCTCTCCCATCAGGACACGGACATGAGCTCCGCGCAGGAAATCGCCAAATTCGCCGCCGAGAAAAACAGCGCCACCGCCGACATCGGCGACGTGGGCTTCGCCTTCGGCCCCATTGCCAAAAAGAAAGGCGTTACCCTGCCCTACAAGCCCACCACATGGGACGACATCCCCGCATGGGCCAAAGACAAGGACGGGCACTGGATGCTGGGCTATACCGGTACCATCGCCTTCATCTCCAACAACAACATCGTCAAGAATCCCCCCAAAACGTGGCAGGACCTGCTGGATGGCGACTACAAGGTCACCGTCGGCGACGTAGGCTCCGCCGCACAGGCCAACAACGCTGTCCTGGCCTGCGCCTTTGCCACCGGCGGCAGCGAAGCCGACATCTCCCCCGCGCTGAACCTGTTCGCCCAGCTGGCCAAGCAGGGCCGCCTGTCGCTCAGCGACACCAGCCTCGCCAACCTTGAAAAGGGCGAAGTGGAAATGGCCCTGCTGTGGGACTTCAATGCCCTCAACTACCGCGACAGCATTGACCGCGACCGCTTCACCGTCAGCATCCCGCGTGATGGGTCCATCATCTCCGGCTACGCCACCGTCATTAACAAATACGCCAAGCACCCAAGCGCCGCCAAACTCGCCCGCGAATACATCCTGAGCGACGCCGGGCAGATTAACCTTGCCCGCGGCTACGCCCGCCCCATCCGCACCAACGTCACCCTCCCCGCCGACGTGCAAAACATGCTGCTGCCAAACGAGCAGTACACCAACGCCAAACCCATCGGCGACTTTGACACCTGGAACCGCACCGCGCGCAAACTCTCCCGCCTGTGGCAGGAGCGCGTGCTCATCCACATGCAGTAATTCCGAAACCCCATCGACCACAGAACCACCGACCGAGGTTTTTCTTGTCACACACCGTCATCCTCGTCCTCGTTGATGGCCTCAGCGCCAAGGTAGCCCATGCGTGCATGGGCTACCTTCAGGCCATCGTGAACGCCGGACACGCGCAGTCCTACACCCTGACGTGCGAACTGCCCTCCCTGTCCCGGCCCCTGTATGAATGCATTCTTACCGGCGTACCGCCCATTGTCAGCGGCATTGTGGACAACGGCGTCGTCCGCCGCTCCCGGCACGACAGCATTTTCTCCCTTGCCACTGGCGCGGGACGAACCACCGCCGCCGCGGCCTACCACTGGGTGAGCGAGCTCTACAACCGCGCCCCCTACGACCCCACGCGTGACCGCTATACCGATGACCCGGCCCTGCCCATCCAGCACGGCATCTTTTACAACGTGGACCACTACCCTGACTGCCACCTCTTTGCCGACGCCCAGCACCTGCTGGCGCGCCACGCCCCGGACCTGCTGTTTCTCCACCCCATGAACGTAGACGACGCCGGGCACACGCATGGCGGCGACGGGGACGGCTACCGTGCCGCCGCGCGGCGCATGGACAGCCTGCTCTCGCGCTATGTGCCCCAGTGGCAGGATGCGGGGCATCAGGTCATCATCACCAGCGACCACGGCATGGCCCCGGACCGCATGCACGGCGGCACCACGGACGATGAACGCCGCGTTCCCCTCTATGTAACCGGGAGCCGCTTCTCAATGAACCCAAGTGCCAGCCCGGCCCAGACCCAGCTTTGCGGCCTTGTCTGCGAGCTGCTGGGCATCACCGGCCATGGCAAACCCCACTGCAAGGAGCTGCTCGCCTCATGACCCATTCCACAACACGCCGCTTTCCGCTCATGGCGGCGGCAGGCCTTGTGCCCTTTTTCGCCATGCTGGGGCTGTTTCAGCTGGCCCCCATGGGCTGGGTGCTCATCCACAGCGTCAACGTGGATGGCGCGTTCAGCCTCGGGCACTACCGCGAAATACTGTCCTCCGCCTTTATGCGGCAGGCGTTCGGCCACAGCCTGACCATCGGCCTTTGGTCCAGCCTCGGCGGGCTGACTCTTGCCACGGTTGGCGCGGCGGCGCTGCGCCGCGTGGGCGGCAGACTGCGCCAGTTCATGGTGGCCTTCACCAATATGGTGGGCAATTTCTCGGGCGTGCCGCTGGCCTTTGCCTTTATCATATTCCTTGGCGCCAACGGCAGTTTGACCATCATCCTGCGCGAGGTGGGGCTTATCAGCGGCTTTAACCTCTATTCCATCAGCGGCCTGTCCGTGGTCTATACCTACTTCCAGATTCCACTTGCCATGCTGCTGCTTTTTCCGGCCTTCAATGCCCTTGATGACGATTGGCAGGACGCCGCTGCCCTTCTGGGAGCCACGCCCGCCAGCTACTGGCTGCGCATTGGTCTGCCCGTGCTGGCTCCTGCACTGGTCGGAACGTTCATCATCCTGCTGGCCAATGCCATGGGCGCGTACGCCACGGCCTACGCCCTGACATCCGGCAACGCCAATCTCGTCACCATCCGCATCGCCAACCTTGTGGCCGGGGACCTGTTCCTTGAGCCAAACCTCGCCGCGGCGCTGTCCGTCCTGCTGGTAACGCTGCTGGGCCTTGTGACCATCATCAACCGCTGGCTCCTCAAGAGGAACGTCCATGCGTAGCACCACGCCCATCAACACCATCATCGTCTCCGGCCTTATCGCCCTGCTCAGCATCCCCCTTGTGGCTACGCTGGCCTATTCCCTTGCCAGCCAGTGGGGCGCAACCATCCTGCCCAGCGGCTTCACCTTCAAATGGTACATCGCGCTGTGGAGCGACCCGCGCTTTCTGGCCGCATTCGGCCACTCGCTGGCCGTATGCCTTGGCAGCCTCTCGCTGTGTGCCGTGCTGACCATACCGGCCATATTCATCGTGCACTACATCTTCCCCAAGCTGGACGGCCTGATGAACGTGCTCATCCTACTGCCCTTTGCGGTGCCGCCTGTGGTGTCCTCCGTTGGCCTGCTGCAACTGTACGCGGACGGACCGCTGCCGATTATTGGCACGCCATGGATCCTCATCGGCACCTATTTCACCGTGGCGCTGCCGTTTTTGTACCGGGGCATCGCCAACGCCATGCAGGGGCTGGACGTCCACGCCCTGATGGACGCCGCCCACCTGCTGGGAGCCAGCACCATGCGGTCGTTCTTTGTGGTCATCCTGCCGGGCCTGCGGCGGGGTATTATGGCATCGCTGTTTGTCTCCTTCACGTTCCTGCTGGGGGAGTTCGTCTTCGCCAACATCCTCGT
>NZ_JBUDSW010000098.1:0-12463 GCF_054921475.1 Desulfobaculum sp.
GGACCTTGCAGGCGAGTAGCGCGGCCGTCGCCGCCACACTCGCACAGCCCCCCGCCCGCCGGGGGGCTGTTTTTTGGCGCGCCAAAATCCCCACCACCCGCGCCACGCGCCCGCATCCCGGGGCAAACCGCGCGCCAAGGCGCCGCGTACAACTCTGCGCCATACTTGCGCTTCCCGCAGTTTCAGGTATTTTTGATGGAATCGGTCAACCCTCTTGCCCTTGCGGGGAGGCGAGCATGGTGGAGCGCGTGGAGAATGCAGGCCGCATTCTGGCCATACTGGTGCGGGCTGGGCACAGCGTGGACGGCATCGAATTTTTCACGCCCGGGGACTTTTCACAGCAGCTGGCGTCCATGCGGCGCCCGTGCGGCCACGTCATCCCCCCGCACGCGCACAACCCCGTCCAGCGCGAGGTGCTGTTGACGCAAGAGGTCCTCTTTGTCGTCAGCGGCCGGCTGCGGGTAGACTTCTACGACGACGAATGCGCCTACCTCTCCAGCCGCATCCTCACCGCCGGGGACGTTATCCTTCTGGCCTCGGGCGGGCATGGGTTCGAGATGCTGGAGGACACCCAGCTCATTGAAGTCAAACAAGGTCCCTACGCCGGAGACCACGACAAGACGCGCTTTTGCGGTGTGGACCGCGGCCAGACCTTCATCCCTGAAACGGACGAGACGGACTAGGAGACGCCAGTGTCCGACTTTATCCCCGTATGCACCCCGGTTCTCGACGGCAACGAACTGCGCTACGTGACACAGTGCGTGGAAACGGGCTGGATTTCGTCCGAGGGCGAATTTGTCCGGCGGCTGGAGGACGGCATGGCGCGCCATTGCGCCCGCCGCCACGGCATTGCCGTCTCCAGCGGCACCGCAGCACTGGAAGCCGCCATGCACGCCCTTGGCATCGGCCCCGGGGACGAAGTGATCCTGCCCACCTTCTGCATTATCTCCTGCGCCGGCGCCGTGGTGCGCTGCGGCGCGCGCCCGGTGGTTGTGGACTGCCTGCCGGACACATGGTGCATGGACCCCGCCGCCGTAGAGCGCGCCCTAACCGCCAAAACCCGCGCCCTGCTGGCCGTGCACACCTACGGCCTCACCGTGGACATGGCCCCGCTGGTGGACCTTGCCCGGCGTGAGGGCCTTGCCCTTATCGAAGACGCGGCAGAAGCCCACGGGCAAAGCATTGGGGACGCCCCGTGCGGCAGCTTTGGCGACATCAGCATCTTCAGCTTCTACCCCAACAAGCTGGTCACCACCGGCGAAGGGGGCATGCTCCTTACAGATAGCGACGCCCTTGCCGAGCGCCTGCGCGAACTGCGCAACCTGTGCTTTCAGCCCGGGCGGCGCTTTGTGCACCACAGGCTGGGGTTTAACTGGCGCATGTCCAACGTGCAGGCGGCCCTTGGCGTGGCCCAGCTGGAACGCCTGCGCCCCCACAGGCAAAAAAAGCGCGCCATCGGCCAGCGCTACGCGGAGCTTTTGGCGGACACGCCCGGCCTCACACTGCCCAGCCCCACGGGCCCCGGATGCACCAACGACTACTGGGTGTTTGGCGTGGTTCTGGATGACGACGTCCCCCTTGCCGCCGATGACGTCATGCGCCGCCTTGGCGAAGCGGGCATCGGCACGCGCCCCTTTTTCTGGCCCATGCACGAACAGCCCGTGTTCCTCAATATGGGCTTCTTCGCCGGGGAATCCCACCCCGTGGCCGAACGCCTCGCCCGGCGGGGCTTCTACATTCCAAACGGCCTCGGCATGACAGAGGACCAGCAACAGCGCGTGGCCCGCGCCGTGAAGGAGGCGCTGCGCCATGCCGCATGATCCCACGACGCCGCACGGCGATAGCTCCGCCATCTTTGACGAATACGCTACGTATTACGATTTGTTGTACCCAGAAAAAAATTCCAAGGCCGAGGCCGCCTTCGTGCTGGAGCGCCTTGCCGCCCACGCAGGCCAGCCCGAAACGCTCCTTGAATTTGGCACCGGCAGTGGCCGCCACGCGGAGCACTTTGTCCGGCAGGGGGTGGCCGTCACCGGTGTGGAGCGCAGCCCGCGCATGCTCACGCTGGCCACGGCGCGCAATATGGACGTCACCTGC
Organism: Desulfobaculum sp.; assembly: GCF_054921475.1. NCBI lineage: Bacteria > Pseudomonadati > Thermodesulfobacteriota > Desulfovibrionia > Desulfovibrionales > Desulfovibrionaceae > Desulfobaculum > Desulfobaculum sp. Next base: position 2,098 of record NZ_JBUDSW010000098.1, read on the forward strand.
GCCATGGGCGAGCGCCTGACCTACGTGCAGGAGGACATCCGCACCCTGCGCCTGCCCCGCACCTTTGACGCCGTTGTCGCGCTCTTTCACGTCATCAGCTACATGACCACGCCGCAGGACCTTGCCGCGGCCATGGACGCCGCAAGCAGGCACCTGCGCCCCGGCGGCGCGTTTTTGTTCGACTACTGGTACGGCCCCTGCGTCGAGGCCCAGCCCCCGCAAATAACGGAGAAGCATGTGGACGCCGAGGACGTGCGCCTGCACAGGCGCACCACGCCCACCATGAACCCCGCCGCGCACACCGTCACCGTGCACTTTGACCTCACAGTGGAGCGCGAGGGCGCCCCGCCCCGGCACATCAGCGAGGACCACATCATGCGCTATCTGTTCCAGCCCGAGGTCACCGCCGCCATGGACGCGGCAGGGCTGGACCTTGTGGAACAGGGCGAATGGCTCACCCGGCGCGAGCCTTCGCCCGAGACCTTTGGCGTCTACGCCGTGGGGGTGAAGCGGGCATGAAGGGCGCGGTCTGCATTGTTACCCCCTACGCACGGCCTGAGGTGAACCCCACCCTCGTCAATCTGGCCGAGGCCCTTGCCGCACGCTTCTACCGTGTGGACATCCTTAGTCCGGACGGCGATATGCGCGTCAGCCTGCCGGACGGGCTGACCGGCATTGTGGCGGAGCACGGCCCCTGCAACCCCATGGCCCCCTCTCCCGGCGGCCTGCGGGGGCGGCTGGTCCGGCGGCTGCGGCGCACGCGCCGCCCGCGTCAGCTGTGCGCCAGCGACTACAAGGCCATCATCGGCGTGGACCCGCGCGGGCTGGAAATGGCCCACCGCCTCAACACCCACGCGCGCCTGCCCCTTGTGTATTTGTCCTTTGAAATCATGTTTGACGACGAGCTCACCCCGGCGGAGCGCCCCCTGCGCCGCGCCGAGCGTGCGGCATGCCGCAACGTGCAGCTGACGCTGGTGCAGGACGCCGGACGCGCCATCCTGCTGGCCGAACAAACAGGCCTGCCCCGTGAGGACATGGTCCTTGTGCCCAACGCGCCCCTGCGCACCCCCCTGCGCGAAACGCGCTGGCTGCGCAGCCGCCTTGGCATCCCGGACGAACGGCGCATCGTTCTGTATGCGGGCAGTCCGTCGAGCTGGGCGGGCCTGCACCTGTGGCAGGACATGCTGGCCACTTGGCCCGAAGAGTTCCTGCTGGTGGTGCATTGCCGCTCCGGCCTTGGCCCGCGCATGGACGCCCACCTCGGGCGGCTGACCGAGAGCGGACGCCTGCTCCTCTCCCATGGTCCAGTACCGCCGGAAGTGCTCCCGCAGGTCTTTGCCTCTGCGGATTTTGGCTTTGCGCCCTACATGGCCACACCGGACGACTGGACCAGCGGCAAGAACATCACCCACATTGGCTTTTCCTCCGGCAAGGTGGGCTGGTACGCCCTGTGCGGCCTGCCCATCCTCGCCAGCGCCCTGCCCGTGTTCACGCGCGAGTTCACGCGCTACGGGTGCGGCCGCATCTACGAGCAGGCCTGCGAGACCGGACGCCTACTCACGGAAATGGACCGCGACTACGCCTTCCACTCGCAGGAGTCCCAACGCTTTTATGACGAACGCCTCGACCCCGCGCCCGGGCTGGCCGCATTCTGCGACAGGCTGGAGGCGCTGCTGGCGCAGGAGGCCGCGTGAGTACGCCCGTCATCTCCGCCGTTCTCGGCTCCTACAACCGGGCGCGCTTTTTGCGGCGCACCATCGCCAGCCTACGACGCGAGCTGGCCCCCCACCCGCATGAAATCATCGTGGTGGACGGCGGCTCCACGGACGGGGCCATCCGCTGGCTGTGCATGCAAAAGGACGTGGTGACCATCGTCCAGCACAACCGCGGCACGTGGCGGGGCGCGCCCCTGCCGCGCCGCTCGTGGGGGTGGTTTATGAATCTGGCCTTCAAGGCCGCGCATGGGCGCTACGTGCTGATGGTCAGTGACGACGCCCTCCTCGTCCCCGGCAGTGTGGACGCGGCCCTTGCCCGCTACGGCGCCCTGACCGGCAAAGGCCGCCGCGTCGGCGCGCTGGCCTTCTACTGGCGGGACAGCTTCCGAAAGCGCCCCTACATCGTCGGGCATTCCTTTGGGGGCAAAGTCTTTGTGAACCACGGCATGTATCTGCGTGAAGCCTTGGAGGAGGTGGGCTACTGCGACGAGGACGCCTACAGTTTCTACCACGCCGACGGCGACCTGTGCATGCGCCTGTGGGACCGGGGGTGGGAGGTCGCGGACGCGCCGCGCTCCTTTGTGGAGCACTTCCCCCACGCCACCAAGGCCATACGCCAAGGCAATCTGGCCCGCGCGGACGAGGACTGGGCCACCTTTTGCCGCCGCTGGAAGCCGAATGACGGCTCCACCACAGGGGCCATCACCAGCCCCCATGTGGACACTTCGCGCACGGCCCTGCGCTTTCCCGCCCGCGACATTGCGGCGCTGTACGCGCGGCGCGCCATCTCGCGCCTGCGCCGCCTTGCAAAGAAAAGGGAGGCGCCCCATGCGTGACGCCCTGCGCGCCCTGCGCGACTCCTTCCGCGAGCTGACGGGCACTGCCGACGCGGCCACGCGCTTCCGCCAGCTTCAGCGCCGCCTGCATCCCGGCACCATCGCCGCCCATGACGAACTGCTAGACTGGGCCATCGCCGCCGCAGACAAGGACACCGCAGACAAGGACGCCCCAGCCCCGGAGGGCGCCAGCCTCGCCGCAGAGGGCCTTGCCCTGCGCGCCAAGGCCCTGCGCCACTTTACCGGCCGCCTTGCTGGCAGCCCCTTGCGCGTGCTGGTGCATGTTCCCCCGGCTTCGGTCTCCCCCGCCGGATACTCGGCCTACACTAATCTGGCCCAGAGTCTGGACGTGCTGGGCGTGCCCACATTGGCGCAGCCCTTTGGCGCGCCGTGGCGGGAGGCGCTGAAGCGCTTTGCCCCCAACGCGTTGCTGACCAGCGACCACCACGTCTACCTTGACGACATCGACCGAAGCGCCCTTGCGGACTACCGCCAAAGCGCGCCCCTGCACCTCTTTCTGACCGCATCACCCGAGGGCGAGGCCGACGCCCCCCTCGGCCAGCGCCTGACCCGCGCCGAAGAGCTTGGCGTAAGGGGCTACACGTCGTGGCATGCGCGCGAGTCCTTGGACCACGAGGCCTACGCCCCCTTCCATGACCGGGGACTGCCCATCCTGTCCGTGGAATTTGGCGCCAACATTGTGGACTTCTACCCGGCGCCGGGTATCCGCCGGGACATTGACTACGTGTTTCTGGCCTCGTCCAACCGCTCCAAGTGGGACCGCTACGCCGACTGGCTGGCCCCCATCCTGCGCGAGAGGGCGGGATTCGTGGATGGGCCGGGATGGCGGCATGCGCGGCGGTGCCTGCTCTCCGACGCGCCCCCCGCGGCCCAGCGAAGCATCCTTGCCCGGGCGCGGGTGGGGCTGAACCTGCACCTTGCTTCGCAATTTTCACGGCCAACGGAGCTGAACGAGCGCACCTACATCCTTGCGGCCTGCGGCGTGCCCCAGCTGGTGGACCGCCCCGCCCTGCTCCCGCGCCGCTTTGATGAGGACGCCCTCTTTGTGGCCGACTCCCCGGCGGCCTACCGCGACCTGCTGCGCACCATCCTCGCGCGGCCAGACGCGGCGGAAAAGCGCGCCCGCGCGGCCCTGCGCACCGTCTTTGACAGGCACACCACCTTCCACCGCGCCGAAGCCTTTGCCCGAGAGCTTGCCGCCCTTGTCTGCCCAGCCCACACCACCGCCCAAGGAGACGCCCCATGCCCATCCTGCGCCGGATAACAAACCGCCTTGTCCGGGCCGGAACGCAGGCCCTGTTTAGCGCGGTCAACCGTCCGGGCGGGCGCTTTCATCTGGTAAGCCGCCCCACGTGGCACTGGACCATGCCGGACTGGGACACCGTGCACGCCATCGCCCGGCTGGACGACCCGCGCGGGGCGGACCTGATACGCCTGTACGCCCTGCACGCGAATATCCGCCGCGTACTGGATGCTGGCGTCCCCGGCGCGCTGGCCGAGGCCGTGGACGGCTTCTGCGCAGGGCGCCAAGTCCGCCCCGTTATCCTTCCCGACGCATCCGGAACCTGCATCATCGCCATCCCCGCCGCGCAGGCGGAGTCTGAGCGCGCACGGAGTACCACATGACCACCTCCAATGACGATATCCGCCGCCTTGCAAAGCGCCTCCAGCTGGACCCCAACGGCTTTGAATCGAACCTTGCCCTTGGGCTGCTGCACTTCCGGCGCGAAGAATACGCCGACGCCCTCACCCGCCTCTTGAAGGCCATTGACCAGCGCGAAACCCCGGAGCTTGTACTTTTTACCGGCGCCCTCGCCCATGAGACAGGGCAGGCGGACACTGCCGGGCGCCTGCTGGAGCGCGCCGTGGCCCTTGCGCCGGAGGACGCCGACGCCCACGCGCACCTTGGCCGCTACCGCGCCGCACAAAGCGACATGCCCGGCGCGCGGGAACATCTTGAGCGCGCCCTTGCCCTGCGCCCGGACGATGCGGAACTGCACAACGACATTGGCGTGGCCGCCTATTCCCTTGGCGACCTGCCCGCCGCGTGCCGCGCCCTTGAACGCGCCACACAGCTGGCCCCCCAGCAGGATACCTTCCGCGCCAATCTGGGCTACGTGCTGGTGTCCCTTGGCGAGGTGGACGCGGCAACGGCCATCGTCACCGCGCTGGAGGGCGAAGGCGCAGAGGATGAAGCCCACCGCCTGCGTGAAGCCATCGCCGCTCCCGGTGCGCCCGCAACCGGGGGCGGCGAGCCGCCCCTGTCCTCGCGCCTTGGGCGCATCTCGCCCATGAGCATGATTGGCAACTTTGGCGAAGGGGCCGGAGACCAGCGCCCCGCGCTGTCTGTCATCGTCCCCGTCTACAACGAAGCCGGCAACATCACCTCGCTGTATAAAGAGCTGGCCGAGGTGCTGGGCGCCCTGCGCGAAACATGCGAAATCATCTTTATTGATGACGGCAGCACCGACGGCTCCGACACAGTGCTGGCGGCCACGGCGGAGAACGACCCCCGCGTGAAGGTCATTGAATTCCGCCGCAACTACGGGCAAACCGCGGCCCTGTCAGCCGGGTTCAAATACTGCCGGGGGGACATCGTCATCACCCTCGACGGCGACCTGCAAAACGACCCGCACGACATCCCCCGCCTGCTGGAAACCATGGCCGAGGGGTATGACCTCGTGAACGGCTGGCGCAAATACCGCAAGGACGCCGCCCTCACCCGCCGCCTGCCCTCGTGGGTGGCCAACCGCATCATCAATAAGCTCATTGAGGGCACGGGCGTGCAACTGCGCGACTACGGCTGCACCCTCAAGGCCTACAAGCGCGGCATTATCAAAAACATCCGCCTCTACGGCGAGATGCACCGCTTCATTCCTGTGTTTGCCGCGTGGCTGGGCGTTCGGGTGGCGGAGATTGAGGTCCATCACCGCCCGCGCATCCATGGCGAGGCCAAGTACGGCCTCTCCCGCGTTTTGCGCGTGGTGCTGGACCTCATCGTGGTGCGGTTCTTTTCGGATTATATGACGCGACCCATCCATTTCTTTGGCAAAATCGCGTGGCTGACCACCGGGGCGGGCCTTGGGGGCGTGGCGCTTTTGGCGCTACTTAAGGGAACTATAGGGCTTGGCGTGTCGTGGGGGATACTGCTGGTGCTGGCGGCCCTTGCGCTTATTTCGGGGGTTCATATCGTCTTCATGGGCCTTATCGGCGAGCTGCTTATCCGCTCGTACTTTGAGGGCCAGCACAAGGACCAGTTCGTGGTCCGCAGGGTGCGGGGGGAATAGCGTATGTGCGGCATTGCCGGGATACTGCATGCGGACGCCCGCCCGGTGGACGACGCCGTCCTTGACGCCATGACCGACGCCCTCGCCCACCGGGGGCCGGACGGACGCGGCACACGGATTCTTCCCGGTGGCGGCGGGCGCGCCAGCGCGGGCCTTGGGCACCGCCGCCTTGCCATTGTGGACCTGTCCGAACGCGGCGCACAGCCCATGTGCAACGAAGACGGCACCATCTGGCTCACCTTCAACGGCGAAATCTACAACCACCGCTCCATCCGTCCCGTCCTTGAGGACCGGGGGCACGATTTTGCCTCGCGCACGGACTCGGAAGTCATCATCCATGCCTATGAGGAATGGGGGAAGGGCTGCGTGCGCCGCCTTGACGGCATGTTCGCCTTTGCGGTGTGGGACTGCGCGCGCGGGGAGCTTCTTCTCGCCCGTGACCGATGGGGCAAGAAGCCGCTCCACTACTGGGCGGATAACCAATCGCTGGCCTTTGCTTCCGAGCTTGGCGCACTGCTCCTCGCCCCCCAGATTCCCCGCCGGGTCAACGTGCATTCCCTGTCCCGGTTCCTCCTGCACGAGTACGTCCCGGCGCCACACTCCATCATCGAAGGCGCGGCCAAGGTTCCGGCAGGGCATATGCTGCTCTGGTCCGGAGGCGCGCCGCGCATTGAGCGCTATTTTGAGCCGCCCTTTGTGGACGCCTACGCGGACCTCTCCCTGCCGGAAGCCACCACACGCCTTGAGGGCCTGCTGAAAGCCGCCGTGGAAAAGCGCCTGATGAGTGACGTGCCCCTTGGCATCTTCCTCTCCGGGGGGCTGGACTCCAGCGCCATCACCTCGCTGATGGCCGAATGCCTGCCGCCGCAGGACATCCGCACCTTTTCCATCGGCTTCAAGGAGCAGAGCTTTGACGAGTCCCCCCATGCACGGGCCGTGGCCTCAGCCATAGGCACCCGGCATCACGAGCGTCTGCTCACGCCGCAGGCCATGCTGGACATTCTGCCCGGCGTGCTGGACAGCCTGTCCGAGCCCATGGCCGACCCCAGCATCCTGCCCACGTCGCTGCTCTCCGCCTTCACGCGAGAGCATGTCACCGTGGCCCTTGGCGGCGACGGCGGCGACGAACTCCTCGCCGGGTACGACCCCTTCCGCGCCCTGACCCCGGCGCGGCTTCTGGACGCCCTGCCGCGCGGCCTCATGCGCCTTGCCACTCGCGCGGCCTATGTCGTCCCGGCTTCGGAGCGGAATATGGGACTGGTCTTCAAGGTGCAGCGCTTTTTGCGGGGCATGGGCTACACCGGGTGTCAGCGTCAGCAGGTGTGGCTTTCCGCCTTTCTGCGCGAGGAACAACAGCCCCTGCTGCACCCGGACGCGCTGGACGCCGTGGCGGGCTTTGACCCGCTGGATGACCTCGCCGCGGACTGCGGCGCACGCCACTTTGCCAGCGATATCGACATGGCCTCGTATTTCTACCTGCGCTACTACATGGCCGGGCACATCCTCGCCAAAGTGGACCAAGCCTCCATGAGCCATTCCCTTGAGGTGCGTGCGCCGTTTTTGGATACGGACCTTGCCGCCTTTGCCTGCGCCCTGCCCCCGCGCCACCGCCTGCGCGGCATGACCAGCAAGGTCATCCTACGCCGCCTGCTGCGTGACCGTGTACCCCGCAGCATTGCGGCGCGCGGCAAAAAGGGGTTCGGCATTCCGCTGGCCGCATGGCTTCGCGGCCCCCTGCGCCCGCTGGTGGAGGACACCCTTTCCCCCCGCGCCCTCGCGGCGGAGCCACTCTTCAACACCAAGGCCGTCCGCGCCATCGTGGACGAGCACATGTCCGGGCGCCGCGACAGGCGCAAGGAGCTGTGGACCCTTATATGTTTTCAGTCATGGAAGCGCCGCTTCTGCCCCTAACCGCCCGCGCACACTTTACAGGAGTGTGGCAACGCCTCACCTCCCCCCAAACACGCAAACAGCCCCGGCTCCCAAATGGGAACCGGGGCTGTCCTTCACAGCGGGCCGCGTGCGGCCTACTCGTCGTCTTCCGTCTTTGCGGAGCGGGTCTTGCCATACTCGACACGCGCTTCCCAGACCTTTTTGCCAATGCGGCGGCCAAGGTCGGCTTGCCGGGAGCGGATGAGCGCTTCGGCGGCCTCGCGGTTGCCTTCTACCTTGAGCATGGTCGCGGATTCGAGATCCCGCAGATATTTCTCGCACTCCCGGACAAGTCCGGACAGGTCGAGTGTGCCGAGTTCCTCAGGAACCCGCACAGAACGTACTTTGCGCGGCATTGCGTTATCCTCCGATACCATGAAATACGATATGATTACATTTTGTCAACGCCGCGTCTGGTGCCAGCTGGCGCCTCTATGCCGGTTCGCTGGCGGACCGGGGCGCGTCCTGCGCCGCCAGCCGCCGCAAAGCGCGGATGCGGTCCAGCACCGGCGGGTGCGAATAGTTGACGAACACATACGCCGGATGCGGCGTTAAATTCGACAGGTTGGACACGGACAGCGTCTTCAGCGCAGTGACAAGGGCCTCCGGGTCGCCCGTGGTGCGCGCGGCAAAGCGGTCCGCCTCGTACTCATGACGGCGCGACACCGCCTGCGCCACAACGGACAGGACAAGGGACACCGGCGTATACAGCAGCATAAAGAACACCAGCCCGGCATACACCGTCGGCTGGGCCATGCCGAACGCTCCGGCAAGCTCCGCGTCCGTCAGGAAAAAGGACATCAGCCAAAACACCACGCCCGTCTTGATGATGGACACCACAAGAAAGCGGCGCACATGCCCAAGGGAGCTGTGCCCCACCTCGTGCGCCACAATGGCGACAATCTCACGCGGGGTGTGCTTGTCGATGAGGGTGTCGAACAGCGCAATGCGCTTGCGCTTGCCGAAGCCCGTAAAAAAAGCGTTGGATTTGGCCGAGCGACGCGAGCCGTCTATCACGAACAGGCCCGACAACTCAAAGCCAACCTTGCCAATGTAGGATTCAATAGCGTCGCGCAGCTGCCCCGGCTCCAGCGGGGTAAAGGTATTGAACAGCGGCAGGATAAACGTTGGCGCAATGTACTGCAGGCCAATCATCACACAGACCAGCGCGCCCCACGCCCACAGCCACGCCAACTCGCCAGCCGTGGTAAAGAACCACAACAGCATCGCCAGAATGGGCCCGCCAATGGCGGCGGTCAATAGCCATGACTTGGCCCTGTCCATGGCGAACGTCGCAAAGGTTGTGGTATTGAATCCAAAACGCTCTTCAAGGACAAAGGTACGGTACAGGGCAAAAGGAACAAACAGCACCTCATTCAGGGCCAGCAGGATGCCCATGAACACCAACCCCGTCACAAGAGGCCCCCCGCCCACGGCGCGGGCCACGGCGTCCACCGCCGGAAAGCCCCCAAGCAGGATAAAGGCAACCATGGCCGCCAGCCCAACAGTATCCGCCACCAGCGAATACCGCGACGTGGCGCGTGTCTATTCCTGCGACGACGCGTAGGCCTTCGCATCAAAAACGTCCGCAAACTCCTGCGGCACCGCGGGGTCCAGCGCGGCGGCATTCAGGCGGGAGACCGTCGTATTCACGGCCCAGCCAAGGACCATGGACCCAATAATGACAATGAGATAAATATTCATGGCAGGCTCTACTCGAATGTTTGACGACAACAAACGGGGATGAAGTGGTACACCCAGTCGCAGTCTTTCGGTTCCACGGTGACATACGGCAATTCCTGAAACCCGGCAACACGCGCCGCGCCTTGTCCGGACTCTCCAGCCTGCGCGAAGCCCGCTCGCGCGGCGAAATCACCGTCCCAGCGGCCCGAAGCGCCGCCATCAAAGATGAGATTGAAGCCATCGGCGTGCCGCACACCGAGGTGGGCCGCATCCTCATGAACAGCGCGCCCTGCGGTTTTGACACGCCCCTCGCGCCGGGAGCCGTCTACGACGTGCATCCCCTCGCCCCGCCCGTGGACGTCACCACGCCCCATCCGCTCCGCCCCACGCCCTTTCCGGGGGTGCGCTTTATCGTGGACGTCAACGTCCGCCAGCTGGGCACCCTGCTGCGCCTGCTTGGCTGCGATGCGGCCTTTGACAACGCCTGGGAGGACGACGAAATCGCCCACCGCGCAAAAAAGGAACGCCGCATCGTCCTCACACGAGACCGCGCCCTGCTCCACCGCTCTGCCGTGGTCTGGGGCCGCCTCATTCGCAGCGCCGTGCCAGACGACCAACTGCTGGAGGTACTCCACCTTTTTGGCCTCACCGGTCCCTTTTCCCCGTTTACCCGCTGCCTGCGCTGCAACACGCCGCTTGAGCGCGTCCCCAAGGCGGACATCATCCACAGGCTCCAGCCGCTCACCAAAAAACACCATACCACCTTTCACATCTGCCCAACATGTCAACGCATCTACTGGCCGGGCACCCACAGGGACGCCATGCTGGAGCGGCTGGCACGGTTGGGGATTCGTGTTGACGGGGGTGATGGTTGAGGGGAAAGAGGGAGCAC
>NZ_JBUDSW010000099.1:0-12260 GCF_054921475.1 Desulfobaculum sp.
TGATGCCTGCGTCGGTGTCCACCTCGATGGTGTCGCCGTCCGCGATGCGGTCCACGTCGTCGCCGATTTCAACAAGGGTCAGCCCCATGTTGAAGCCGTTGCGGTAGAAGATGCGCGCAAAGCTGTGCGCCACCACAACCGGAATGCCCGCGCCCTTAATGGCGATGGGGGCATGCTCGCGGCTGGAGCCGCACCCGAAGTTCGGGCCTGCGACCATGATGTCGCCGGGGGAGACACGCTCCACCCAGCCTGCTTCAAGCCCTTCCATGCAGTTTGCGCCAAGTTCGGCCTCATCCGTCGTCACCAAAAAGCGCGCGGGGATGATGGCGTCCGTATCAATGTTCGACCCGACCTTGTGGGCCTTTCCTGTAGAGTGCATACCTGTTTCCCTGTCTGTACCGTCTACAGCTTGGACGGGTCGATGATTTCCCCGGCGATGGCGCTGGCGGCGGCCACGGCGGGGTTGGCGAGAAAGACCTCGGACTGCAAGCTGCCCATGCGGCCCTTGAAATTCCTGTTAGTGGTGGCGATGGCACGCTCCCCTCCAGCAAGGATGCCCATGTGCCCGCCAAGGCACGGCCCGCAGGTGGGCGGCCCCACCACGCATCCGGCGTCCATGAAGGTGGCAATCAGGCCCTCGTCCAGCGCCTGCTTCCAAATGCCCGGAGTGGCGGGAAGCACAATGCAGCGCACACGGGAACTCACTTTGCGCCCCTTCAGGATGGCGGCGGCCTCGCGCATGTCCTCTATGCGGCCATTGGTGCAGGAGCCGATAACCGCCTGATGCACAGCAACGCCGGAAGTTTGGCTCACGGGCTTCACATTCTCGGGCAGATGCGGGCAGGCAACCTGCGGCTCCATGCCATTCACATCAATATGGACCACGCGCTCGTATTCCGCGCCGGGGTCGGCTGTCATGGCCTCGTCCGCTGGGCGGCCCGCCGCGCGGGTGTAGGCAAGGGTCTTCTCATCCACCGGGAACAAACCAACCTTGCCGCCAGCCTCAATAGCCATATTGGCAATGGTCATGCGGCCCTCTACGGACAAATCGTCCACCGTGGAGCCGCCGAATTCCAGCGCCCGGTACAGCGCGCCGGCAACGCCAATCTCGCGCAGCAGGCGGAGCATAATATCCTTGCCCTGCACGTGCTCGCCAAGTTCGCCTTCCACCTCCACGCGGATGGTGGGCGGCACCTTGAACCACGTTTCCCCAAGGGCCATGGCCCCGGCGATATCCGTGGACCCCATGCCCGTGGCAAATGCCCCAAGGCCGCCATAGGTACAGGTGTGGCTGTCCGCACCGATGACCACGTCACCGGGGCCGACAATGCCAAGCTCGGGCAGCAGGGCGTGCTCGACGCCGACGTTGCCGCCCTCGTAAAAGTGCGTCAGCCCCTGTTCGGTGGCAAACTCGCGGACGACCTTGACCTGTTCGGCGGAGTCGATGTCCTTGTTGGGGGTAAAGTGGTCGCACACAAGGGCGACCCGGTCCGTATCGAACACCGCGTCCGCGCCCATGGCGCGAAAGGACTTGATGGCAAGGGGGGCGGTGATGTCGTTGGCAAGGACGAGGGACACCCTGCACCGGACAATCTGCCCGGCCTCGCCAACGGTTTCGTCTGTGGCGCGCTGCAATATCTTCTGCGCTAAGGTGCGGGGCATTCCGTGGTCTCCTCCGTCTTCTTGGCCAACCTGTTCATGGCATTGATGTACGCCCGTGCGCTGGCAATGATGATATCCGGGTCCGCACCGCGACCAACAGCGGTGCGCTTTCCATCACGTATTTTCACCGTAACCTCGCCAAGGGCGTCCGTGCCGCCGGAGATGGCGCTGATGTGGAACCGCTCCAAAACCGGGCTGACGCCCACAATCTCGGCAATGGTGTTAAATGTGGCATCCACAGGACCGACGCCGAACTGTGCCAGTTTTCGCTCCTGTCCGTCTACCTCCATTATGACCGCAGCCGTTGCGGGCACACCAGTTGTTCCGGAGTGCGTGGTCAGGTGCATGAGGCGGAACATGTCGGGAATCCTGTAGATTTCCTCCAGCACAATGGCTTCCACATCCTCATCGTAGATGGTCTTCTTGATGTCGGCGAGGCGTTTTACCGCATCGGACACCATGGTGACATCCTCGGCAGAAAGGCGGTAGCCCAGCTCTTCCAGCTTCTGGTTGATGGCGTGGCGGCCGGAGTGTTTGCCAAGGACCATATCCGTCCCCGCGCGGCCCACGCTCTCCGGCGTCATGATTTCATAGGTCTCGCGGTTTTTGAGCACGCCGTCCTGGTGGATGCCGGACTCATGCGCAAAGGCGTTGGCACCGGTGATGGCCTTGTTGGGCGGGATGGGCTGACCGATCACATGCGAGAGCAGACGGCAGGCCGGAAAGAGCTTTTCCGCGTCAACCCCTGTGCTCACGTTGTAGATGGTAGGCCGGGTGTTGATATTCATCACCACCTCTTCCAAGGCGGCGTTGCCCGCGCGCTCGGCAATGCCCGAGAGGGTCACCTCCGCCTGCCGCGCGCCGGCGCGGATTGCAGCCATGGTATTCGCCACGGCAAGGCCGAGGTCGTTATGGCAATGCACAGAGAAGACCGCCTTGTGCGCATTGGGCACATTCTTCAGCAAATAGCGGATGAGTTCCGCGAATTCATCGGGCTGGGAGTAGCCCACCGTGTCCGGAATGTTCACGGTGGTGGCGCCGCAGTCGATGACGGACTGCGTCAGCTTGGCGAGGAACTCCCAATCCGAGCGCGAGGCGTCCTCGGCGGAGAATTCAATATTGGTGGTATACTGGCTGGCGTGACGGACGGCCTTCATCGCCATCTCCAGCACTTCGTCCGGAGTTTTGTTCAGCTTGTGCTTCATATGCACCGGACTGCTGGCGATAAAGGTATGGATGCGCGGGTGCGCGGCGGCGCGGATGGCGTCCCATGCGCGGTCGATATCCGCGGGCATGGCGCGGCAGAGTCCTGCGACCTGCGACTCCTTCACCGTTTCCGCAATGGAGCGGACGGAGCAGAAATCCCCTTCGCTGGCCGCCGGAAAACCGGCTTCAATGATGTCGACGCCCATGGCCTCCAGCTGCCGTGCGATACGGAGCTTTTCGCGCAAGTTCATGGTCGCGCCGGGCGACTGTTCGCCATCCCTCAAGGTAGTATCAAAGATAAAGACTCGGTCGGACATGATGATCCTCCTGTCTGCTCTGTCAAAGACGTCCCTTACCCAGAATAGACAAGCCTATCTGGTAGGAGCAAGAAGAGTGTGTACGTGCGTTCCGGCCAGAGGTTTGCATCCTATGCTATGGATGCACTACTCCGGCGTGCCGTAGTCGCTCAGGACGGACAACCCTCCGCCTGGGCCGGGAATACGGTGATTCTTTTTACGAGAGCTTGCTGGAAGCCCCGCATAGCGCGCCGGAACGGCGTAGGAGCAGGAGGCTGAGGATAGGGCCGGAGACCACGTAGCCAAACATGCATACGAAGCCCAGCACCTTGGGTTCCGAAGCCACCAGCACAAACAGGAGCGTGACGGTGACGGCGGAGGAGAAGGGATGCGCCTTCAGGAATCCATATTCCTTGAAGGACACGTAGCGCACGCGGCTGACCATCAGGTAGGACAGCACGTAGGCGAGCACCAACGTAAAGATGGGGAGGACCTTCGCATACGCCTCGGGAACGTACGGAGCGAACAGAATAAGGGTCGCGAAGGTACAGGCCTGCGCCGGAATGGCAAGGCCGATGAAATACTTTTTGGAAGCCGTGGGCGCAGCCAAGTTGAACCGCGCAAGGCGCAATGCCCCACACGCGACAATGAGGAAGGACGCCATGAGACCAAGGCGGCCAAAGTCCTGCAAGGCCCACAAATACACGGTAACGGCAGGAGTGACGCCAAAGGCGACAAGGTCGGCAAGGGAGTCATACTGCACGCCGAAGTCGCTGGAGGTTCCCGTCAAACGGGCAACCTTGCCATCGAGGCCGTCGCACACCGCGCTGATAAGGATGGCCAGCGCGCAGTGCTCAAAGCGGCCCTCGAACGCCCACATAATACCAAGGAAACCCGCGAACAGGCTAGCCGTGGTAAAGAGGTTGGGCAGAACGTAGACTCCCTTTCTGGGAGATTTGGGCGCTTCGGCGTGCATTGTACCAATCACCTTATCTTATTGCTTTTTCTTGGCCAGAACGGTTTGCCCAGCGCAAACTGTCTGACCGACGTAAACATCTGATACATAATCTTCCGGCAGATAGACGTCAAGCCTCGAACCGAATTTGATCAGGCCATACCGGGATCCTCGGCTGAGGGAGTCGCCTTCCTCGGCCCAGCATACAATGCGGCGGGCGATAAGCCCAGCAATCTGCACCACGGTCCAATGGTTGCCGTCTTCGTCCTCCACACCCATGGCGAGGCGCTCGTTATCCTTGGAGGCCTTGTCCAGCGAGGCATTGAAGAATTTGCCGGGGATGTAGAGCAGTTTCTTGACGGTGCCGGTAACGGGGATGCGGTTCACGTGCACGTTGAACACGTTCATGAACACGCACACCACCTGACGCTCCTCGCCGGTGATGGGGTCTGCCTCGCGCGAGACCTTGCAGACCTTGCCGTCCGCGGGGGAGACGGCCACACCGTCGTCCTGCGGCACCACGCGCTCCGGGTCGCGGAAAAAGTGGCCAACGAACGCCGTCAAAATAAATGCGATAAGCGCCAAAAACGGCAGTTCGCAAATGGCAAGGACAAGCGTCAGCAGGACGCAAAGCCCAAAGATGGGCATTCCCTCAAGGCTCATTCCAATGGAAGGCTTCTTCATACTATAATCCTTAGTCCTTGTGAGTCCCGGCTTCGGGGCAAAGGTTGGCAAGTTCACGCTCAAAGGATTCGCGGTCCGTGTAGTGGATGGCATGCAGGCCAAGGGCGCGCGCACGGCGGATGTGTCCACCGTGGTCGTCAATGAACGCCGCCCGCTCCGGGGCTACGCCAAGGGCGTCCAGCATGCCGGTAAAGGCCGCCGTGTCCTTTTTGGTCACGCCGGTCTTCCACGAGTTGTGGACCACGTCGAACCTGCTGCAGAACGAGTGTCTCTCCTCCAATTCTTCCAGCCAGTTGGTCTGGTCACTGAGGATGGCGACCTTGTACCCGGCCTTGCGCAGGTTGTCCACAGCCGCAAACATGAACCCGCGCGGCACAAAACGGGAGAGGAGCTCTTCGCGCAGGTCGGCGTCGGAGCCGGAAACGCCCGTGCGCTCGCGGAATCTGCGCCAGAACTCGGCCTCGTCAATGCGGCCTTCGCCGTAGCCGTCCTTGCGGACAATATCCACGGCGGTTTCGGCCACGTGTTCGCGGTCCTTGCCCGCCACCTCGGCAATATGGGCGAGGCCCTGGAAGAACCCTTCCTCGGCAAGCACGCCCCCAAAATCAAAAATGACCGCATCCACGGCCTTTTGCTGTGTCGTCATAGTCTGTTACCTCATCGCGTTCTGATGGAATGTCGAACGCTCATCCTTACGCACTCATCCCGCCTTTGACAACGAACGTCTTGCACAGGACTGGTGGGTGAAGTACGCATAAGACATGGATCCCGTTACGCACATCACCTCCGGCGCGCTTATGGCCCGCGCCTTCCGGGGCACCTTTCCCGGACGGCTTGCCGCGTTCTTCATCATCCTCGCCGCGTGGATTCCGGATATCGACAACTTTGTCGGCCTCAGTCCGGAGCAGTATCTGTTGTACCACCGCGGCATCACGCACTCCGTGTTTGGGGCTGTGGTGCAGGCCCTTGTGCTCGCTGGCGTGTGGAAACTCTTCCGGCGCGACGTCAGCGCCATGCGCGCCCTTGCGGCCATGTACGGGGCCATCATGCTCCACATCTTTCTGGACCTCATTACGTCCTACGGCACCCAACTGCTTGCGCCCCTTTCGGATACGCGCTTCGAAATTGCCGGGGTATTCATCATTGATCCGTTCTACACCCTGACCATGCTTGCGCTGCTGGTGGCGTCCATCCGCTCGCGCAACTGCGCGCGGCGCCTTGGCGTCATTGGTCTGGCCTTTGTCATTGTGTATCCACTGTGCTGTATTGGCGTCAAAAACACCGTGCAGACCATGGTCCCGAGCCTGCTGCGCCAGCATGACGTCGCTTACGAAAGCGCCACCGTCACCACGGATCCGTTCTCCCCCGTGTATTGGAAGCTCATCGTCGATGACGGCGAGCGCATCCGCGTAGCCAGCATTTGCGTGCTCACCGCCGCAGAGGACGACCTGCACTTTACGGACTTTGAAAAGGCGGACCGCAGCGTCCTCGCCCGCCTTGGCGAAAAGGTCTCCATGTTCCGCACGTGGAACTGGTTTGCGGCGTGGCCCGTTGTGGCGCGCTCCACCCGCTCGCCAGAGCAGGTGCTGACCTTCACCGACGCCCGGTTCTACTCCAATAACCCCGTGCTCCGGCGGCTCATCGGCGAGCGCGACGCGCCCTTTGCCCTTGAGGCTGTTTTGGCGCCGGACGGCACGCTCATCGAATACACCTACGACAGCCCCGGCAACGGCAAGGACGAACCGCACACCCCCTAAGCCCGGAGGCGTCATGCCCTGGCTCACGCTGTCCCTGACCACCGCCGTCATGAATGCGGCGGTGGCAACGGTTCTGCGCAAGCATTTCTCCACCCTGCCGCCGCTGGAAATGGCGGGCATTCCGCTGATGATGGGGCTGCCGCTGTTTGTGCTCATCTTTATGCTGACGCCCGCGCCGCCCCTGCAGGACGGCTTCTGGACCTTTTTCCTCCTGTGCCTGCCCATCAACGCCGCCGGATTTTACCTACACATGCGCGCGGTGAACCTCTCGCCACTGTCCGTCACCATGCCCTACCTTGCATTTACCCCCGCATTCGTCCTGCTGACGGGCAACGTCATCCTTGGCGAATTGCCCAATATCTGGGGCTCATGCGGCGTAGCGCTCATCGTTTGCGGCAGCTACGTCCTCAACATTCCGCCCGCCATGGGCCGCGACCTGGCCGCCCCGCTCCGCGCCTTTTCAAATGAGGTCGGTGCGCGCAGCATGCTTGTGGCCTCCATCCTTTACAGCTTCTCCACCGTGCTGGGAAAGCGCTGTATCGAACTCTCCTCCCCGGTCTATTTTGCGACGCTGTTCTTTGCCGCCTTTGCCTGTTGCGCGGTGGCGGGCCTCGCCCTCCTGCGCCGCCTCCCCCTTGCCGCCGTGCGAAAGCGGCCCGGTCCGGCACTGCTCTGTGGCGGCTGCCTGCTTGGCGAAGTGATCACCCACAACCTCGCCATCATCCTTGCCAAAGCCGCATATATGATTGCCATCAAGCGCTTTAGCGTGGTTATCGCCGTCATCTTCGGCAAATATTTCCTTGGCGAGACCAATATCCGCGCCCGCCTTGCTGGGGCGAGCATTATGTTTGCGGGGGCGGCGCTCATCGGCATTCTTGGAGATTAATCAAAAAACGCCGTCTGACGGGCATTTTCATCGACGTGAGCCTTGCGCTTGCGCGGGGCAGTTCCTATATTCTGGGTATGGAATATTACCTCGCCGACGATATCACCCCTGCCCCGCCCGCGGTATCACAACCCGTTACGGGGCCGAACGTCACCCTGCTCCCGGGCGGCGAAGTGCGCGGCTCGCCCGCAGGATATGTGACGGTTGAGGGCGGCGGCGAAGTCAGCGTTCCGGGCAGTGGTCATGTGGTGGTCCCCGGTGCGGGACAAGTACGCATCCCCGAAGGGGTGCAAACCATCCCCCAGCCCTTCGACGTCCCGCAGGTTCCGGAAATGCATACCGGCGCCATTGTGGACCAGGTCGCCTAGCCTCAGGCAGTCGCCAGCCCCGTATGGGCGTCAACGCCCCTCCCAGCCACATCATACCAACAAAAAAAGCCCCCTTTTGGGGGCTTTCGTCATTTCTGTTCAGCAGAGCGCCGCGTTTACCACGCCGGAACGCAATACTTGCGCCGCAGGGCGTCCACCACGTGCCGCGAGGGCGTATGCGGCACGTCCGGAGACATGGGCGGGGCAAGGCGCATCCCACTACGGCTGCCAAAGGGCGTGGCGCTGACAAGCTCATTCCACGCATGGGTCAGCAACACTTCAAGGCTCACCACGTCCGCCGCGTTGTAGGCCAGCAGTGTTTCCAGCACGTCCTCATTGCCCGTGCGCTGGAATTCATTCCACAGCAGCACAGCAAAGTAGCCGTCCACGCCGTCAAGGTCGTCTCGGCCAATGCCAACGGCTTGCTCGCACTTTTTTAGCCCGCCAGTGAAGCCCAACTTTTTGAGGATATAGCGCAGGTCGAGGTGGGCCATATTGAGCTTCATGCCAAAGGTCCGCTCGATGAAGGGCGCGTCAAAAGTCTTGCCGTTGTAGGTGACAAGCAGGGAAAAGTCCCGAATATCGTCCTGAAAGTCCTCAAGGTTGCGGCCATAGACGTAGGTCTTCACCTCGCCATGCCCGTACAGGGCAATGCTGGTGATATGGTCCTCGCCAAAGGTCAGGCCCGTGGTTTCTATATCCACGTAGGCCGCATGCTCGCGAAAGGCGCGAAACAGCCGCCAGTGCTGCGCCGATGGCAGCCCCTGCTGAAAAAAGAGCGCGTCCCCGGCCAGCAGGTGCTGGCGCGATGTCTGCACATGCTGGCGCACCCACCCCGCCTTGGAGCCAAGCACGCGTTCTGCCTCGGGCCGCATAATGTCGTCCCACGAGGCCAGCCCGTTCAACCAATATTTTTCTTCCGTCCCCACGCCAATGCGGGGGATATGACAAAAGGAGTGTTCGAGCATTGTTGCCTCGTCTCCGGTTATGCGTGTTGCTTCGTTGTGCGTCGATGCTCTCAATAGACGAGTGGGCCGCCATGAATCAAGCCCCGAATCCACCCGGCTCTCCCGGAAAACAAACGCGGCCCACCGCAAACGGCAGGCCGCGCACACTTCTAGGGAGCGCACCGGGCGTCCTTAATCCGGGAAGAACGGCGGACGCGGGCGCATGGCCCCGATAAGCTCGCTGTAGGTCAAATCCGACAGCCTAAAGTCCGGCGGAATGCGGTCCACATGAGAGTAATAGCGCATCAGCAGCAGGTACCGCCGCATCTGCTCCGGTAGCAGGAAGAACTCCCGCACATGCGCACGCCCGGCCTCGCACAGGCCCTGACACAGGTCCGTCTTTTCCATCACATCGTGCATGGACTTGGCAATGCCGTCCGTATCCAGCGGGTCGGTCACAAAGCCCGTCTGGCCGTCGCGCACCTGCGCCACCACCCCGCCCGCACGGGAGCCAATAACCGTTGTGCGGTGCCACAGTGCCTCGGTCACCACCAGCCCAAAGCCCTCACGCGTGGGCACATGGATGAAACATTCGGCCACATCCAGCAGGGAGCCAACCACCGCGTCGTTGTTTTCCACATTGGCAAGGAAAAAGATATCCGGGTGGCCGTCCGCGCGCTCCGTGAGGCTCTCCAGAATGCCGTCGCCTTCCGGGTCGTCCTCCGCCGTATTGCCAAGGAAGACAAGCTGCGGGCGCGGGTCATAGGACGTCGCGTCTACAAAGGCCTTGAACGCGTCGATAACCGTGGCCTGATTCTTATGGATGTCATACCGCGAGATGGCCGCAAAGATGGGGCGCTCCGGGTCGATGCCCGCCTTGAGGAAGATGGGCTGGAGCACGTCGCGCGCCTCATCCGGCGTGCGGTCGATATTCTTGTCCGACAGCGGGTCGATGGAGGGCATAATCTGGTACACGGGCACATGCAGGCCCGCCCCCACGAACTCCGGCATGGTGAAAATGGCCCCGGCGCAGTGGTTGATATACGGTAGCAAAAAGCGCCACACCACGGACGCGGGATCCGAGGTATCAATATGACAGCGCCAAATGACGTTGCCATAGATAATGCCGTTCATAACCATGGCTGCGGGCTGTGGGTCGTGCACCACCACAAGGTCCGAGGTGATGAAGGCGTTGCGCACATTGTCGTCGATGGTGCCAAGGTAGGCGCCGAAGATTTCCTCCAGCTCCAATTCCTCATGCTGGCCTTGGAGCATATTGTGGAACTTTTTGGTGACGCGGAAGAACTCCTCCCCGCCCTCCATAACGTACCACCGCGCATCCAGCCCAAGCCCACGGGCAAGGGGGACGCTGGCGCGCAACAATTCCGCAACGCCGCCACCGACAAGGGCGGAGTTGACGTTCGCCCATCCCTTCCCCTGCAAGGGGGTGGCAAGGCGTACAAGCTCCTGCACGCGTTCCTCGCCAACTATAGGAACGTAGTCTTCGGGAGACCGGATGATTTCTGGAGTATGTTCCGTCAACGAGCAGGTCTTGTGTGCTGTCATCGCTACCTCATCGTCTGCGGGCTCTGTGGTGCCAAAAAGGTTGTCCGAACCTAGCACAGCTCGGCGCATCGCGAAAGGTGCAAAGCTGCGGCGCGGTTAAGCGAATTCGTCGCGGATGCGGCGGAAAAAGTCCACCATGTAGCGGGCGGGCACCTCCTGCCCATCCACGGCCATGGCTCCAAGGCACGCCACAATGTTGCGCATGGGCGTCAGCGTTTCGGCAAGGTGCATAACATATTCGCGCCCTTCTCCCGAGCTCCCCCGAAGCTGGACGGTCAGCTGCCAGTGGTCCTCGCCACGCGTCCACTGCACCTTCACCGTGCGTCCGCCACCAGCCCCCCGCCGCACATGCGTCAAGAACTTCCGTACGTTGAACCGCCGCCGTCCCCGGCTCAAAACGCCAAGGTATTCGCCCTCCGACGAGCGGATGACAAGGGGCAGGTCCAAAAACGATGAGGGGGGCGCTTTGCCGCGCGTTGCGCCGGTGCCAATGGCGCTGAGCAGCAATTGTTCCAGCTCCCGCTTTTCGGCCTTGAGGCGCGAGTTTTGCTCCCTCAGGCGGCGGATACGGCGCTCCGAGCCATTGGCGCTTCCGGCCTGCTTGCGCAGGGCGGCCACTTCCTTGCGCAGGGCTTCTACGTCCCCGGCCTGCACGGGCGCTCCTTCGCCGCCCTCGCACTGCCGCCGCAGCAGGCAGGACATACGCTCCACCACGCGGGACAAAAACGCTGTGAAGTCCGGCGTGGCGCACTGGCAGCCGCCTTCCGCTGCCGCAAGGATATCCGCATAGTGCGCGGCAATGTGGCGCTCTACCTCATCCGTTGTTGCCATGCGCTCGGACGCGCGGCGTATCTCGCGGACAATGTCCAGCGCCACGGGCGGATACACCCGCCTGTTGCCGTCGCGCTCAAAGGGGATGTAGTCGCCGAACCTGTCCTTGTAGGACGCAACGGTCGAAGACGGTATGTCCAGCTTCCGGGCTATCTCCCGCAGGCTCATGCAGCGCCTTGCCACGGAGCGCTCCTCCTTTGCTCCCTGTCGTGCAGCGTGGAACCACGGCCTCGAACACTTCTTCGTCCAGAATAGCCCGTCTGGATAAAAAGACAACGCCCAACCGCGCGCCGGAGCGGCTACTGCGGCAGGCGCAGGGCTGTCAGGGCGCGGCGCCCCTGCGGGAACTGGCGCATATTATTCCACACCACCCAAATATAGAGGAGGTTGCACAAACGAGCAAAGCCGGCCCTTCCCAGCCATCCACAAAGCCAAGATACACGCCGCAGGGGATGGCAAAACCCAGCTTGGGCACCCACCACCAGCGCCCGCACACACGCATAAGGGCGCGCATCACGGGGTTCCTCTCCCGCCCGCCACGGGCAAGGATGCTGCGCGTGGACCACACGTCCAGCACCTGCAGCGCAATAAACAGCACAGTCAACATAATACGCATGCGTCCTCCCTTCATGGCGGCCACGGGCACAGGGTACAAAAAAAGGCGTTACGATATATCGTAACGCCTGAAAAGCGAAGTGGTGGGCCATCAGGGACTCGAACCCCGAACCAACTGATTAAGAGTCAGCTGCTCTACCAATTGAGCTAATGGCCCATATTTTTCCTGCGCTGTGCGCCGGAACGAGAAGCTTTTAAACCTCCAGCACGGGGGATGTCAACTCACTTTCGACATTTTTTCGTCATATCCCCGTCGCACCGCGACAACTGGCCGATGCCCGCCGAGAATGCGCCGCGAGGGGGCGCCCTTGGCGCTCCATACGGCGACGCCCTGCAACGGACGAGGGCCCCGCGATGGCAGCAAGCAGCCCTCAGCTTCCAGCCCCAAAAAACAAAGCGCCACGGTTTCCCGTCGCGCTTGCAAGGTCATAATGGTGGGCCATCAGGGACTCGAACCCCGAACCAACTGATTAAGAGTCAGCTGCTC